>DASXIH010000128.1:0-15132 GCA_036498125.1 Thermoanaerobaculia bacterium | reverse complement strand
CACGATCGTGTTGCCGGACGGGCCGGCAGTGAAGGTGATCGACGACGTTCCCTGGCCGCCGGTCAGCGTGCCGTTGGTGACGGTCCAGGTGTAGGCCGCGCCGCTGGTCGCACCGACGGAGACGACGTTGTTGGTCGAGTTGGCGCAGACGAAGGGCGGCGCCGAGAAGACGGCCGGCGGCGCCGCGCAGGTGAGGGCGGCGGGGGAGAGCTCGGAGGTGCCGTCGCCCGCGGACGTGCAGCTTCCGTTGGCGTAGGTCGTGGTGGTGGTGACGATCGAGTCGCCGGCGACGATGAGTCCCGTCGGGATGCTCACCGGGTAGAGCGTCAGCGAGTTTCCGGCGACGCAGCCGGTGGTGCCGAGGTACGTGCGAGCCTGACCGTTCGCGTCGGCTTTGAAGACGTCGATCGCCATCGAGCCGTTCGCGGTGAAGCTGGAATCGACGGTGGCGTCGAACATCAGGACGCCACTCACGATGCGAATCGTCGACGGGTTCGGGTAGTTCTGGAGGTTGTCGTTGCCGGTGTCGCCGTCGCCGACGTCGTTCACCGGGGCGGCGCCGCCGGTGAGGTTGATGGCGCGTCCGGCGTTGCCGTAGATCGCGTTCGCACGAATCTGTACGCCGGTGCCGCCCGGCTCGACGCCGTTGCCGCCGTTGAAGGCGACGGTGTTGTTCTGGATGACGACGTTTCCATTGCTGCCGAGGGTCTGGATGCCGTCGCCGCTGTTCGCGATCGCACCGACGCCGTTGATGTCGGTGCCGATCAGGTTCCCCTGGATGGTGACGGTGCCGGTCGAGCTCTCGACGAGGACGCCGGTGGTGTTGCCGGAGATGACGTTCGCGCGGAGCGCACCGATCGACGTGGAGTTGCCGCCGTTCACGACGTGGATGCCGGTCGTGTTTGCGACCGCGCCGGTGCCGTTGATGTTGACGCCGATCCAGTTGCCGTTGATCAGCGTTCCGGTCACGCCATCCACGCGAATGCCCTCGGTATGGCCGCCGATGAGGTTCGTGTTGCCGGGCGAGGTGCCGCCGACGGCGTTGGTCGACGAGTTGCCGGTGATCCAGACGCCTTTCGGGGAGGGGAGGGCCGAAGTGCCGTTGCCGGCGACGCCGAGGTTGCAGCCGGCGACGCCGTTGTTCGAGGCGTCGATGATGAGGACGTCGTAGTTCGCGTTGTTGCCGATCACGTTGCGGTCGGCGGGACGGCCGGTGCCGCTGCCGCCGACGGGGTTCGTCGCCGGGCGGCCGGTGCCGACGAGGTTGTTGGTCGCCTGCGCGCCCTGGATGCGGACGCCGCCGCCGTTGTTGGTGATGACGCAGCCGCTGACGGTGTTCTGGCCGGCCGAGCCGGTCGTCCCGTCGATGACGACGGCGTCGGAGGCGAAGCCGGTGATGCCGACGCCGTCGATCGTGACGCCGTTCGCCTGGATCTTGAACGCGGTGTTGACGCTACCGTTCGGGACGATGTTGACGGTGATGGTGGCGTCGTTCGGCTGGGGGAAGCCGCCGTGGTTCGGCGATGCGCCGGGCGCGCTGTAGCCGTCGATCGAGAGGCCCGCAGCGGTGATGGTGAAACCGCTGGTCGCGAATGTTCCTGCGACATCGAACTTGATGGTGCAGTTGGAGCCGCACGCGCCGCTGTTGGCTTGCGAGATGGCGTCGGCGAGCGATCCGGGGCCGCTGGCCGCCGTCGTGGTGACGGTGACCATGCCGGCGCCAAATGCCGCAACGGATCCGGTGAGAAACAGGGCGAGAGCTAGAGCAGACGAACGCCGCATCGAGACGACCTCTCAGTTCCGAGATTAGGACAGGGGAATTGTCGGTTCCTCCGAGGAGGAGCGGAATAGAACTTTCGATGTACTCTGGTTGGCCTTTAGGTGTATTGGACGGCGCGAAGACGGTTTGGAAGAATGGGGTGTGCACCCCGGTTGCACGGCGCGTAACACCAGTCGAATGGCCACACTGACGCTGCTGCACTCGCAGACGTTCCCGATCGGACGGTATTCCGACGCGCTTCATGCTGCGTCGATCTCGTCCCGGCAGGTGGAGAGTCTCGAACACCTTGGCGGCCACGACGGTTCGGCGCTGCGCGTCGTGCTGGTCGACCCGGCGGTTCTGACCGGGCGCGATTTCGCGCCGGATTCCCGCACCGCGGTGGTGGGTATCGGCCTCCCGGAGCAGCCTTCGTGGCTCTCCGATGAAACCGTTTACTTTCACTTGCCGGCGAACCCCGCGGCAGCGCTGCTGCTGAACGCGGTCAAGCGCTCGTTCCAGTATCTCTATCAGAAGCAGCGCGCCGATCAGCTCGAGCGGCAGCTGAACGAACGGACCCGCGAGCTGCGCCAGGTGAGCGAAGTGGGCGCCGCGCTCGCGACGGTCCGCGATCACCAGGTGCTGCTGACGATGATCCTGACGAAGGCGCGCGAGCTGTCGCGCTCGGACGCCGGATCGCTCTACCTGCTCGACGAAGCGAACGGCGAGGGCAAGCTGCGCTGGAAGCTGGCGCAGAACGACTCGATCGACGTGGTCGGATTCGAGGAGCGCGTGCTCCCGATCACCCGCAAGAGCCTCGCGGGGTACGTCGCGATGACCGGCGAGACGCTCGTCATCGACGACGCCTACAACCTCCCGCCCGGCGCGGAGTACTCGATCAACACGTCGTTCGACGAGGCGAACAATTACCTGACGAAGTCGATGCTGGTCTTCCCGATGACGAACCACACCGGGGACCTGATCGGCGTGCTGCAGTTGATCAACCGGAAGCGCCGCGGCGCTCCTGCGAAGCTGACGGCTGGTACGGCGCCCGACGAAGTGATCCCGTTCGACTCGGAAACGATCGAGATCATGCGCGCCCTTGCCGGGAACGCGGCGGTCGCGGTCGAGAACAACCAGCTCTACGAGTCGATCGAACGGCTGTTCGAAGGGTTCGTCAACGCGGCCGTCTCCGCGATCGAACAGCGAGATCCGACGACCTCCGGTCATTCGTTCCGCGTCGCCGATCTCACGGTGGAGCTGGCGAAGGTGGTCGACCGGCTGGACAGCGGCCTTTACGCGCCGGTGCGCTTCGACAGCGATCAGATCCGCGAGATCCGCTACGCATCGCTGCTGCACGACTTCGGCAAGGTCGGCGTCCGCGAGCAGGTGCTGGTCAAGGAGAAGAAGCTCTATCCGATGCAGCTCGAAGGCGTCCGCGCCCGATTCGAGTTCGTCATGAAGTCGATCGAGAGCGAGGCTCACCGCAGGAAGCTCGAGCATTTACTGAAGTACGGACGGGAGAGCTACGACGGATTTGCGGCCGAGGTGGACGCCGAGACGGCGGCGCTGGTCGCGCAGATGCAGAAAGACTTCGCGTTCGTGGCGCAGTCGAATGAGCCGACGGTGCTCCCTGAGGGCGACTTCCAGTACCTGCAGGAGCTCGCGACGCGCGAGTACGCCGATCTGCGAGGCGACACGAAGCTGCTGCTGCAGCCGGAAGAGGCGCGGATCCTCTCGATCCGGAAGGGAAACCTCGATCCGGTGGAGCGCGGCGAGATCGAGAGTCACGTCACGCATACGTTCGAGTTCCTCACGAAGATCCCCTGGACGAAGGACCTCTCGCACGTCGCCGACATCGCGTACAAGCACCACGAGAAGCTGAACGGCCGCGGGTATCCGCGGAAGCTGAACGCCTCGGACATCCCCGTGCAGTCGCGGATGATGACGGTGTCGGACATCTACGACGCGCTGACGGCGAGCGACCGGCCGTACAAACGGGCGATCTCGACCGACCGCGCGCTGGACATCCTCAACATGGAAGTGAAGGACGGCCTGCTCGACGGGGACCTCGTCACGATCTTCACCGAGGCGAAGGTGTACGAGCGAGCCGGCGTGCTGCGGACCTAGGCTTCGGCCAGGATTGCGCGCGCGAAGGTGTCGCGGGCGGCGCGGCGCTCCAGGAGCAGTTCCTGCGCTTCGGCGCTCATCCACTCCGGAACGTGCGTGTCGGTGAGCGCTTCGCGGGCGGCGTCGGCGACGGTGTGACCCTCGCGGCGGGCGCGGGCGAACCTTTCGGCGAGGCCGCGTGGGCCGGCGGCGTCGATGAGGATCGCGGAGGCGACGGCGCGCTCTTCGACGGTGAGCGGCGCGTCGAGGCGCCAGATCGACGCGGCGGTCTTCCGGAGCTCCGCTTCGCTGATGCCGGTGTTCAGCGCGGTCCGCGACGCGTTGCCGACTTTTTCGAGCCAGCTGCCGAGGAGGTGGAAGGCGAGGAGCAGCTCGAGGGAGCGCGTGCGCTCCGGATGGAGCTGATACGCGATGCGCGCGATCCGCTCCGCATCGTCGAGGCGCGAGACGCCGTCGAGATCCTGAAAGAGCGGGCGAAGGAAGCGCTGCAGTTCGTCCACGGCCGCATTTTGCACTACGCTCGTCGCCATGCGGCGCGCGGTTGCGGTCCTCGTGTTCGTGGTGGTCGTCGTGATCGCCGCGACGGTCGCGAATGTGCTGGTGCGCGGCGTGAGCGCGCGCGAAGGTCCGACACGGGCGGAGATCGTCGTGGCGAGGACGCTCCGTCACTTCGCGGTGCCGATGAAGCTGCGCGCGGCCAAGAATCCCGTTCCGATGAGCGTGGCGGTGTTGCAGGAAGGGCGCGAGCACTTCGCCGATCACTGCGCGCAGTGCCATGGTAATGACGGCCGCGGACAGACGGAGATGGGCCGCAGTCTCTACCCGCGCGCGCCCGACATGACGCTGGCGGAGACGCAGAGGCTCTCCGACGGGGAGCTGTTCGCGATCATCCGGGACGGCGTGCGGCTCACCGGAATGCCGGCATGGGGCGGCGAGCACAGTGAGCAGGACGACTGGAAGCTGGTCCTCTTCATCCGCCATCTTCCGCAGATGACGAAGGAAGAAGCCGAGTCGATGAAGGCGTTGAATCCGATGAGCCCGATGGAGATGCGCGAGGAGAAGGAAGAGCGTCAGTTCCTCAGCGGCGGAGACTCCCACAAATGAAAAAAACGATCGCCAGTTTGTTCGTGTTCCTCCTGGCAACCGCCGCATTCGCGCACGCGGGACACCATCATGTGTACGGAACGGTGAAGCAGCTGACCGGCGATGCGCTGCTGGTGCACACGCGGGAAGGAACGGACGCGACGATCAGCCTGACGAAGGCGACGGTCTACAAGCGCGGCGACGCCGATGCGAAGCGCGGCGATCTCGTTCCGGGCGTGCGGGTCGTGATCGACATGACGACGGACGGGAAGAGCGCGGAGATCGTGAAGGTCGGGACGAAATAGGACTCCTGCGCAACTCTGCACCCCGAGGGCCGTAAAACCGGGGTATGAAGAACGCAGCGTTGATCGTGACGTTTCTCTTCGCCGCCGGCGCCGCACAGGCCGGCTGGTTCGACGAATGTGAACACCGCGCCCACCGCGCCGCGCAGATCGACATGGCCGGTGTGACACACGTCATCGTGATCGCGAAAGCGGGATCACTCCGCGTGGAAGGGCGCGACGGGGCCCGCACGGTCGCCGCCACCGGTGAGGCTTGTTCCTCGGATGAGGACGTTCTTCGCGACATCACGCTGACCGCGACGCGCAGCGGATCGACGGCGACGATCGAGGCGCATGTGCCGTCGCTGAACGGCTGGAACTTCTTCGGCAGCGGCAACGCGGCGCTCGATCTCAAAGTTACGCTGCCGTCCAACGTCCCGGTCGACATCAACGACACCTCCGGCGCGATGATCGTCCTCAACGTCGGCCGCTGCTCGATCGACGACACGTCCGGCGAGATCGACGTCCGTCGCGTGCACGGCGACCTGACGATCCGCGACACCTCGGGAGCCATCTACGTCGACGACGTCGCGGGCAACGTGCACATCCCGCACGACTCGAGCGGCGAGATCGAAGTGCGGCGCGTTGCCGGCGGAGTCGCCATCGACGAAGACAGCTCCGGCGGCGTCACGATCTCCGAGGTGAAGCGGAGCGTGTTCATCGGATCGAAGGGCTCGGGGAGCATCTTCGTCAGCGACGTCGGCGGCGACTTCACGGTCGAACACAAGGGAAGCGGCGGGATCGACTACGCGCGGGTCGCGGGACGGGTGAACATTCCGGAGCGGCACCGGAGGTAGGTGCGACCGCGGATCACATGAATGTCATCCATGGACGTGTTCGTGTGATCGGCCGACGCGTTCATCCGTTCCCGTGACGCGCTGATGCGACCGCGAGTCGCATGAACGTCATCGCTGGACGCGTGTACGCGATCGCGCGACGCGTTCAACGTGGATCGTGGACGCGTCCATGCGATCGCGCGACGCGTTCACGCCATCTCGCGGCGCATTCACGTGACGGCGGATCGCATCCAACATGAGCTCTGGACGCATTCATACGATCGCGCCGCGCGTTCACGCCATCTCGCGGCGCGTTCACGTGACGGCCGATCGCACCAACATCAGCCGCGGACGCGTTCGCGCGATCGTTTCGCACATTCACGCGACGTCGCGACGCGTTCACGTGATCGTGGCTCGAGTGGAACGTCATCCGATGACGTGTTGGATTTGATCGGCCGACGCATTTACCCGTTCTCCGAACGCATTGACACGATCTCGTCACGCGCTGACGTGATCGCGTTCGGCATCAAGCGTGATCGCGGTTGGCGTCATCGCGATCCGACGACGCGCTCACGCGTTCCGGAAGCGTGCGGATACGATCCCGCCTCATCCTCAGCTCGATCCTGTGGCCCATTCACGCGATCCCATGACGCGTACACGTCATCGTTCGTCGCGCGCGTACGATCCAATCTCGCGTCAGCGCGCGGCGATCGTTCTAGCCGCCGAGGGGCGCCGGCAGGATTGCCGGCGCCACACAGAACCTACAGCGAATTCAGGAACGCTAGGAGTTTCGACTTGCTGCTGTCGTCGAGGGCGGCGAAGCGATCGCGGGCGGCGCGGGCTTGACCGTCGTGGCCGAGGATCGCGTCGGTGAGCGTCGACGCACGGCCGTCGTGGAGGTAGCGCGTGATGGCGCGGAGTCCCCACAGCGGCGCGGTGCGCATCTCGCGTCCGGTCGAGTTGCCCATGACGACTCCGTCGCCGAGGGAGCCCATGTCGTGCAGCAGGAAGTCGGAATAGGGATGGAACGGCTTGTGGTCGAGGGCGGCGATGTCCGATGAGTCGGTGTGCATCGTCGGGACGTGACACGACGTGCAGCCGAGATCGGCGAACACCTGCTCGCCGGCATTGACGTCGCTCGTGATCACGCCGCGCGACGGGGCCGCGAGCATGGTCATGAAGTTGTTGAATGCGTCGACGCCGTCGCCGAGGTCGTTCAGGTCGGGACGCGGGTTCCACTTGAGCTGCTTGCAGTCGCCGTTCGGGCAGTTCTCGTTCGGAAAGAGCGGATTCGTGATCCCCATCTCGTTCAGGTACGCATCACCCGAGAAGACGAAGAGCGACGGGACCTGGCTCTTCCAGCCGAACTTCCCCGCCGCCTGCAGGCCGGTCGCGACGCTGGTGACGACGTTCACGCGGCCGGCCGTTCCATCGCCGCGCTGCGCTTCGAGCGCCGCGAGTGCGTAGAGCGTCTGGTCGGAAACGGCGTCGACGTAGCCGAGGCCGAAGAGCGGAGGCGTGCGGCGGTGGACGACGATCGTGGCGACGGAGGGTACCGTCTCCGGGGAGAAATCGTGCGTCGATCCGTCGGCGCGCGTGATGGCGTGATCCTGGATGAGCGAACCGCCGAATTGCGCCAGCGGATCGAACTGGCCGTTGGTGATCTTGCCGAAGCGCGTGACGAGCCGCTCGCTTCCGCCGCCGACTGCGGGAACGCTGTGGCACTCCGCGCACGAGCGTCCGTTGAAGACGGGGCCGAGCCCTTCGTCGACGTCCTCGGCGCTGTTGAACTCCGTCTTGCCGCTCGCGAACGCGCTGCTCTGCGACGCGGTGAGTCCAGGCAACGGATCGCCGAACTGCGGGGGAGCATCGCTCGCCGCCGAAGCGGCGACGAGCGATGCGAAGGTTGCGATTGCGAGTCCTGCGGTGGCCAGCCTCAAGCTAGTTCCCCGCGACGAAGAGATGACCGGCGTTCTGAGAGTAGATGCGGCCGGCGCCGTCGATCGAGGTCGGCGTGTAGGCCGCGCCGAGAGCGAGCTGCTGGAAGATCTTGCCGGTGCAGTTGAACGTCGTCGTGCCGCAGCCCGGTGCGACGGTCACGATTCCGCCCTGCTGGATCTTGTACAGCCAGCCGTCTTCGCTGTTCGCGTAGGCGTTGCCCTGCGCGTCGATGACGAATGCGTTGACACACCACTCGAAGCCGTTCGGGTGCGTCGTCGTGCAGCTGACGTTGCCGTTCGCGTCGCGAGTGCAGCTGTCGTGGTTCGTGCTCAGGTACTGCCACTCGACGGTCATCACCTTGTCGCCGCGGTCGGCGAGAGCGTCGGCGCGGACGGTCGGGCTCAGCTGCGTGACGAAGTACTGCTCCGGATAGGCGCGCGAGGCGTTGTCGGACGGGCAATACGTCTCGTCGTCACAGTAGGAGCCGACTTCGCCGTAGTGATTGTCCTTGGTGACGATCGAGAACGTTCCGCCGTGAGAGTAGATGCCGGGGGTGACGTCCCAACCGAAGAAGTAGCCGCCGAGGTACGAGCCGTCGGAGCCGAAGCGCATCATGTGGCCCTGGTCGTAGGTGTAGCGGCAGAACGCGCCGAAGATGATCGAGCCGTCGGGCGCGACGACCGGGGTGGACGACTGGTCGTCGAGGACGCGGCCGCCGCCGTAGCGGTTCGTGGCCGGATCGACGCCGTAGAGCGAGCCGACGCGGCAGCCGCCCGGGGCGCCGTTCGGCGGAAGCGTGCCGCCGAGCGAGACCGGAACGCCGCAGCCGTCGCGGAAGCGGTCGCGCAGGTTCGCCATCCACTTCTGCGTCAGGTTCGGGTTGACGGCGACGAGGTACGCCTCACGGCTGATGAAGTGCGCGCGCGAGACGAGGTAGACCGTGCCATTCGGCGCGACCGCGGGTGCCGCGTTGATGCCGGGACGCTGCGAGCCGCAGGTGACCGTCGGAGCGACGGCCGTCGGGGACGGCGGCCAGGGGAGCTGCGTCGTGGCGAACGCATTCGAGCACTGATCGGTCGCGGCGGGAGCGCCGGCCGTCAGGACCGACCACGCGACGGTGGTGATCGCGTTCGACGGCGCGATCTTCACGAGCCAGGCGCCCTGCGAGTCGTTGTTGAAGAAGTTGTTGTCGTCGTTGAACTGAACGGCGGTGTAGTAGATGTTCCCGGACGCGTCGACCGTGATCGGGCTGGTGACGTCGAGGCTCGACTTCGTGCCGCCGTCATCGGTCGGGAAGGGGTTCAGGCGAACGGAGGTCCCGGTCAGCTTGTTGACGCGGAAGACCGAGCCGCCCTTGCCCGGAACGTAGAGGGAACCGTTGGCGAGCGCGGGGTGGAAGACCGGCTCCCAGTCGGTGAGCATGTTGCCCGGCGGGTTCCAGTCGCTCGCGAACTGCCACTGGACGTTGAGCGTCGTGTGCGAGCCGTTCCACGTGAACTTCGTTTCACCCCACTTCTGGGTGCTGTAGTTGCGCGGGTTGACGCTGCCGCCCTTGTACATCATGTAGACGTCGTTTCCGTCCACGAGCGGCGACTGGTAGTGCGCGAGGAGGTCGGCTGAACCGAAGAGGTTCGCCGCCGCCGCCTGTTCGTCGGGCACGAGCGGGTCGTAGACGATGTTGACGATGTTGTGGTTCAGGTTCTGACCGATGACGCTTGCCTGACCGGTGTGCTGCGAGTTGAGGACCCATTGCGGCCAGTCCTGGGCAAACAGCGGGACTGCGAGCGCAAGTACGAGGAGAGAGAAGAGACACGTCGAGAATCGGAGTCGCATTATTGGCACATCCTCCTGTAAGTAAGGATCGTCGTGAGTGACGAACTATGGAAGGAGGGGGATGACGCCTATCAGTCCCTACCGCCAAAAATGGAAGCTACCAAGTAATTGCTGCGAGGATGCCGGGAAGATCCTCCGCGGAGTGGAAGAAATGATGCGGTTTTTCGGCCCGCAGCTTCCCGGCCGGAGTCTTTCCGGAGGCGACGGCGATGGTCGTCGCTTCGTGGGGGACGCCGCAGCGGACGTCGTAGATCGAGTCGCCGATGATCACGACTTCCCGCCCCCGAAAGCGGTGGCCGTCGATCTTCGACGCCCGTTCGACCGCGATCGGCGGCAGCTCCTCGCGTTTCGCGGAGTCGCTTCCGAAGGCGCCGAACGGGAAGTAGTCGTTGAGCCCCGCCGGCGCCAGCTTCAGGCGCGCACCCCGTTCGATGTTCCCGGTGAGCAGGCCGAGGGTGACGGGTGCGATCGCGGCGAGTCGGTCGAGCAGCTCGCGGATGCCGGGGAGCACGCGCACGCGTTCCGGCGTGGCGTGGATCGCGAGCTCGCGCAGGTATGCCTCCCAAAGCTGGGGAGCACGGGCGGCGATCTGTTCGTCGGTGAAGCCGGCGTCGTGAAGCACCATCGCCGTGATCTGCGGATCGGTGCGGCCGGAGAAGTCGTAGCGGCTGAGATCGCCCTCGAAACCGTACGTTTCGCGGAGCGCGAGGCCATAGGAATGACGCGCCGCTCCGCTGTCGGTGATGAGGGTTCCGTCGACGTCGAAGAGGACGAGCCGCCGCTTCATTGGGGGCGAGAGTCTACGCGATACACTCCGCGCCGCACATGAAGCGGTCGTCGCTCCTCGTCCTTTTTCTCACTGTTTTCATCGACTTGATCGGCTTCGGGATGGTGATCCCGTTCCTGTCGTTCTATGCCCGCGAGTACGGCGCGAGCGGGACGACGGTCGGGGCGGTGGTCGGCATCTACTCCATCATGCAGTTCTTCTTCGCGCCGATCTGGGGACGGGTGTCGGACCGGATCGGACGCCGCCCGGTCATCCTGATCAGCCTCACCGCGAGCTGCACCGGCTACTTCCTCTTCGGCGTCGCGCACTCGCTGGCGCTGCTCTTCGTCTCCCGCATCATCGCGGGCATCGGCGGCGCGAACATCGGCACGGCGCAGGCGTACATCGCCGACTCGACCACTGTCGAGAACCGCGCGAAAGGGATGGGCCTCATCGGCGCCGCCTTCGGCCTCGGCTTCATCCTCGGGCCGCCGCTCAGCGGCGTGCTGTCGGCGGTCGGCATCCACCACGGATTGCACGGCAACCTGCTTCCGGGCCTGGTCGCCGGATCGATGTCGCTCATCGCGCTCGTCGTCGCGCTCGTGGTGCTGGGCGAGTCGAAGAAGCCCGACGCCACGGTCCGTACCGGTCGGCCGCCGCAATTCGACCGCCGCGTCTGGTCGGAGCTCGGCCACCGAAGGATGCTGACGGCGATCATGGCGACGCTCTTCCTGATGCTGCTGGCGGTCGCCGGGATGGAGACCAGCGTGACGCTGCACGCGCGCGACCGGTTCCACTTCACGCAGCTCCAGCTGGCGTACTTTTTCCTCTTCATGGGGGTGATCGTCGCCGTGATCCAGGGGGGCTTGGTCGGGAAGCTCGCGAAGCGGTTCGGCGAACGGACACTCATCGCGATCGGGACGGCGTCTTACACGCTCGGCCTCGCGCTCGTGCCCGAGATCTGGCGCGTTCCGCTGCTCTACGTCGTCGCCTTCTTCATCGCGATCGGAACGGGACTCTGTTATCCGTGCCTCACGTCGCTCGTCACGAAGGCGTCGCCCGCGAGCGAGCATGGGAGCATGCTCGGCATCGCGACGGCGGTCGGCTCACTGGCGCGTTTCATCGGTCCGATCGTGATGGGCTTCATGTACGATCTGGCGCAGGCCCGCGGCGCGTTCTTCGGCGGCGCGGTGCTGACCTTTGCGGCGTTTCTCGTTGCCATGACGATGCGCCGCATGCCGCTGCGGGAGGCTTGATTGGCAATTCTGAAAGTGGCGCGGCTGGGACATCCGGTGCTGCGTCAACGCGCGTCCGACGTCGAGGTCGCAGACATCAAGGCGGGGAAGTTCAACGATCTGATCCAGGACATGATCGAGACGATGCACGCGTACGAGGGCGTTGGTCTCGCCGGCCCGCAGATCCACCTCCCGCTCCGGATCTTCGTCTTCGAGGTGCAGGAGAAGGTCGCGAAGCGCCGCGGCGGCAAGCCGCTTCCCGCCGGCGTCTTCTTCAACGCGACGTATGAGGGCATCGGCGACGAGCGCATCACCGACTGGGAGGGCTGCCTCAGCGTCCCATTCCTCGGCGGCGAGGTCGCGCGCTACAAGAAGTTGCGCATCAGCGGCGTCGATCACACCGGCGATCTCGTCGAAGCGGAGGTGAGCGCCTTCACCGCGCGCATCTTCCAGCACGAGGTCGATCACACGGACGGACACGTGTACCTCGACCGGATGCCCGATCTCACGACGTTGGGCTACACAATCGTTCTCTAAGGCACGTAGAACGGCCGGGTGTACTTCGCAAGCAGGTTCTCGACCTTGTGGACCCAGACGGCGCCGCCGATGAATCCGGCCGGCGTGTATCCGGGCGCCGGATAGTTGGAACAGGCGTTGTTGTCCCACTGCGAGAGAAACACGGTGCCCGGCGGAAGGGTCGCGGGCAGCGGGAGCGGATCGGAGGCCCACAGCCACGCCTCGGTCGGGAAGTACTGCGGATACGTGCCGGTGTTGAGCACCACCGCCTGACGCTTCATCAGCTGCGGGTAGTTCCCGTAGACCACCAGCGCGTCGTTGCCGGCGCAGTTCGCGGTCTTGAAGAGGACGTTGCTGCCGCCCGGCATCACGTCGCTCATGATCGACCACGGCGAGACCAGCAGCGCGACCTTGTCGCCGCCGCTGAGCGTGTAGCGGACCGTCGCCCAGCTCACGCGGTGATAGGTGTCGTAGATGACGAGATCGCCGAGGAGCTTTCCCTTGGCGTCGTAGACCTTGTCGCTGCAGCAGCGGTTGAGCGGCGGGGGGATACGTCTGTCCGTTTGCGCCTGCGCGGTGAGTGCAATGAGGGCGAGCACGACGAGGAACCTTCGCATGCAATCCTCCTCGGGATGAGTCTACCGCAGCCGGTCGAGGACGCGGAGCGTGGCGTCGACCTCGTCCTCGGTGGTGAAACGCGACATCGAGAAGCGGATGGCGGCCGGCTTTCCCATCGCACGCATCGTGGCCGTCGGCTCGGTCCGGCCGGAGAAGCAGGCGCCGCCTCCCGAGACGCAGATCTCTGCCTCATCGAGGGCGTGAAGAACCTGACTGGCGTCGATGCCGTGAAACGTCACGCTCGAGGTGTTGGGGAGGCGTGGCTGCGAGGCGCCGTGGATGGCGGCACCCGAGAGCGACGACTCGAAACGGTCGCGCAAGTTGCGGACGCGAACGAAGTCGCCGAGGTGCTCGCGCGCGAGACGCGCGGCGACGCCGGTGCCGACGATCGACGGGACCGGCTCGGTGCCGGAGCGCAAGCCGAGCTCCTGGCCGCCGCCGTACCAGAGCGGCGTCAGTTTCTGCCCGCTCCGGATGGCGAGCGCGCCGACGCCCTTCGGCGCATGGAACTTGTGGCCGGAAATGGTGAGAAAGTCGGCGTCGAGCGCGCGGACGTCGACCGGGATCTTTCCGCAGGCCTGGACGGCGTCGACGTGGAGGAGCGCGCCGCGAGCGTGCGCCATCTCCGCAATCTCGGCGATCGGATGAATGACGCCGGTCTCGTTCTGCGCGAGCATCACCGTGACGAGGAGCGTGCGGTTGTCGATCGCCGCGCGCATCGCGTCGAGATCGATCGCTCCCGTTCCGTCGACGCTGACAACCGCGAGCTCGATCAGTCCGCGCGCTTCGAGCGCCTGGAGGAGCGAGAGCACCGAGGGATGCTCGACGGCGGTGGTGACGATCTTTGTCCGTTGGTGGGGAGCATCGATCAAGCCGCGGATCACGAGCGCGTTGCCTTCCGTCCCGCAGCTGGTGAAGACGATCTCTTCCGTCTCGGCACCCACGAGCGCGGCGACCTCCACGCGAGCGGCCTCGACGGCATCGTGTGCGCGGCGCCCGAAGAGGTGCGCGGCGTGGGCGTTGCCGTACACGGCCGTGTAGTACGGCGACATGGCGGCGATGACTTCGTCGGCCACGCGGGTGGTCGCGTTATTGTCGAGGTAGATCATGAGCGCGGCGGGATTATCCGCGTTTTGCGCTCCTTTCACGCCACTTTTGCGTGACGGTCACGAATCGCCGCGGAGCGCGAAAGTTCCTTACGATTTTTGACGGTGCGGCCCGCGGACCGCTGATGAACGCTGCCTACATTCAAGTCATACAAACCGCATCGTCGAGAACCGGCAGCGTGTTGTATGAGAGAGAGACAGGCAGGCCGATGGCGCGCGTGGCGTCATCGGCCTGACTGTTTCTGGGGACTTCTTCAAATGTCGAGGAGAAACTTCTCGGGATCGTCCGCGCGGGTGCTGTCGTACTCGGCCTGGAGATCCGTCTTGTGCTTCCACTCCATTTCGGCGAGCTCGACGAAGAGTTTGCCGAGCTCGGTGCTGGGCGGGACGCGCTCCGCAAGGAATCGGAAGTACGACTCGCTGTCCCGCTCGCGCTCCAGCGCGAGCTTGAGCGCGCGGCTGAGATCGAGGTCGTCGATGTCCGGGGGCAGCTCGATGTTCACCGGCTGCGGGTCCGGCGGATCCTTGTGCAGCGTCTCGCGGAACTTCCTCTCGAGCTTCGCGCGGTGCACGAGCTCGAGGTCCGCCAGCTCCAGCATCCGCTTGCGCACGGACGGCTCGTGGGTCCGCTGCGACATCTTCTGATAGTAGACGCGCGTCTCGACTTCGGACTGAATGGCGTCGCGAAGGACTTCTTCGACGGTGGTCTCGAGCGGTTTCATGGGGACCCGCCGGGATGATATCGCGTCGTGAACGCGCTACGCCGGCCCGCCGCGGAAGAGGTCGGGATTCGGCGGCTCGTTGTCTTCGAACGGCGCCTCGCGAAGCGGCTGACCGATGCCGGTGCCTCCCGCAGTGCCCCGCTTCGTGATCGCGCCGTAGTACGGGCGCCATCCCATCGGTCCGACCGGGAAGTTCGGGGGGACCACGAGGTCGCGAAGCCCCACCGTGGCGCGTGCGCGCGTGTAGATCGCCAGCTCGTAATCGCGTGTCATGTAGATCGCGTCCTCGGGGCACGCGTCGACGCAATA
>DASXIH010000127.1:0-2795 GCA_036498125.1 Thermoanaerobaculia bacterium | reverse complement strand
CGAGCGGCGGTCGACCCGCGAGCGCTGGTGATCGAGATCTGGAGGAAATGCCCCGGAATCCCCTCATGTCCGAGGAGCGGCCGCGGCTCCTCGATCGACGCGCGGATGTAGAAGTTCTTGCTCGTCGGGTCGTAGGTCGGGATGAAGTAGAAGCCGCTGTTGTCCTTGTCGAACAAGCCCGGCGGGTTCATGAAGCCGCCCGGACTCGTCGGCTTGAACGCCTCCGGGAGCTGCTTGATGAGGAACGGACCGATGTACGACGGAATGGTGATCAGCTTCTTCTCGCGGAGAAAATCGTTGATCTCTTGTTCGTGGCTCTGAAACGCCGCGAGGAATGCCTGCTGATCGGGCGGGATGCTCTTGGCGCGCTTCGGATCGGGCTCGGCGAGGGACGGATCGGGGAGCATCGCCTCGAGCGCGCGGTAGCGCGCCAGCTCCACCTCGCCGAGGTGCGCCACGTCGTCCGAGCTCATCGGAAGGAGCAGGATGTGGTGGAGCATGAAGTTGTACTGCTCCGTCCCCATCGCCTTCCATTCCTGCATCTGCGGGAGGCGTTTTTCGAGCCAATCGGCGAACGCGTGAGCCGACCGGATTGCCTGATCGCGCGCCGCGTCGAACTCCTTCCGCTGCTCGGGCGACAGCGACCGCGCGAGCGGCTCGACACTGTCGGTGAAGAGCGGATCGATGGCGCGCGCCGACTCGATCGCGAGCTGTGAGTACAACCGCACCGGCTTCGTCAGGTTCTTCTTCCCCTGCTCGAACAGCTCCGGCATCGCGCGGAACCGCGCCGCGGCGGCCATCGCGCGCTTCTGCGGCGTGTCGTACTCCTTCTTCAGCAGCGAGAAGATCGCGTTGCTCGCCGTGTCGGTATACGTCTGCGGGTTCGTCTCCTCGGACTGCAGCACACGGCCGCCGAAGTCGGCCGCCTCGAGCTGCGAGCGAAAGAGAATCCAGTCGATCTTCTCGTCCTTCGGCCACGCGCCCATCTCCATCGCATTGACCTTCGCGAGGAGCTCGGCCACGTGCGCGCGCCGCTTCGCGACCGCCGACGCCGAGTAATCGACCATCCGTTCGTCGAATCGGTGGTCCCCCTGATCGCTCGCGAAGACCGGATACTCGACCTTCGTCCACTCGTAATAGCTGTCCGCGATCGTGTGGAGCTGCTGTTGAGCGTCGGCAGACATGGCTAGCGCCAGAACTATGTACGTAAGCGTGAGTCGCATTGTTTATCGAGTGTAGTTCAGCAGCCCCCGCCGCCGCCGTTGTAGACGATCTTCCACGATCGGCGGGTGCGTTTGAGGATGCACCAGTTCCAGCTCTCGTAGCCGTGAACGCGGGCGATGATCTCGTCGACGCCGTCGGAATCGAGGTCGGCCTGATCGAAGACCTCCATCCGCGCCGTGTCGCCCTCGTCGTCCGCCGCCTTGCGGTGGTCGTAGACGTACTCCGCGTGCATGCGGCCGCGGTGCTCGCTGGCGATGACGAGGAACTGGTGCTGCTTGCGGCCCATCGTGACGTCGCCGTTCGCGATGAACTCGGGACGGCCGTCGTGGTCGAAGTCGACGGCGACGAATGAGGCGTCCTGCGCGACGTTGATGCCGAGACGGTCGCGGAGGAGGGCCACGAGGGCGGTCTGCTCCGCTGGCGTCACCTCGCGCGTCGTGTCGCGGTGCTGCTCGATGAGCGGGCCGCTCGTCGCGAGGCCGAGGTTGTACGGGAGGCGGTTCGAGAGCTTTACACCGGCCGCGAGCGACTCGCAGCTCAGCACCACGCGCGACTGCGCGAACGCCGTTGCGACGCGCTCACCGCTGCTGAAGACGTCGTACCGCTTGCCGCCGAAGTACTCGCGGATGAACGACTTCGGCTCGAGCGAGTCGGGCTGGGTGAACGTCGTCCGCGCCCCCTTCCGCTCCACGATCGCGATCGGCTCGATGTACGGACGCTTCGCGTCCGTCGCATCGATACCGAACAGCACCACAGCCGCCGCCGCGAGAATCATCATGAGAGGCGACAGTGTACCGGACTCTCCCGTACGAAAATTGGCAGAATGGCCGCCATGAAACGCTTGGAAGAATCAGAGATTCGACGGCGGCTGTCCGACACGCCTGGTTGGCAACTTCAGGAAGGGAATCTAGCGCGCGAGTTCCGATTCGCGAACTTCGTCGAGGCGTTCGGATTCATGACCGCGGTCGCTCTCATTGCGGAGCGGATGAACCATCATCCCGACTGGAGCAACGTCTACAACACCGTTCGAATCCGGCTCTCAACCCACGACGTCGGCGGGATCAGCGAAAGCGACTTCGCCTTGGCCTCCGCGATTTCCGATCTCTACCGAAGTGCTTAGCGCTACCGCGACTTCGTGAGGCCCTGTGGCTCCAGCTTGACCAGCGCGTTTTCGCGCTCGATGCCGTGGCGTTTGTCGAGCATCGTCTGGCGGATGTAGTCGAGGAGACGGTCGAAGTTCATGTCGGCCTGCGCCATCATGCGGGCGAGGCTGAGGACCACTTCGACGCCGGCCAGGTTCACGCCGAGGTCGCGCGTCAGCGTGAGGATCATCTCCAGCTTGCGGATCTCGTCCTCGCCGTACAGGCGCGTGTTGCCGGAAGTGCGGGAGGGCTTGATGAGGCCCTCCCGCTCATACAGACGCAGCGTCTGCGGATGGATGTTGTAGCGCTCCGCAATGATCGAGATCATCACGAAACCATCTGCTCTGCGACGCACCATGTGGAATCCGTTACTTGTTCTCGTCTACGACTTCGGCTTCGATGACGTCGTCCTTGTTGGCTGACGCCTCG
>DASXIH010000126.1:0-3590 GCA_036498125.1 Thermoanaerobaculia bacterium | reverse complement strand
TTCTCGAAGAGACCGAGAAGCTCGTCGTAGTTGCGCTGGTCGAACTCCTTGAAGTCGCGGAAGTTGTCTTCCAGCACTTTCTCGCCCGTGTCGGCGTTGAACACTGCGATGTCGATATCGAAGACGAAGCCGGTGCTCTCGATCAGCACCTGCCGGTAGTACGTCCGGCCGTCGGCGGGCGAGATGTACTCCTCGCTCTTGTAGCCCGACTTGTCGTTGACGTCGAAGTCGATGATGCCGGAGATGATGTAGTCCGCGCCGCTCTTCGCGCCGAGGTCCTTCCAGTAATCGCGGTCGGCCTCGAGCGCCTTGATGTCGGTGCCGGGAAGCCGCATCTGCGGAACGTCGACGAGGTGCAGCTTCGTGCTCTTTCCCAGCTGCTTCTTGAGGTAGCGCTGGAACTCTTTCTGGACGTCGATCTTCGCGGCGCGGTCGCTCTTCTTCTCCTGGTTCGCGACGATGACGAATGGCGCGATGGCGATCTTCTCGTCGCCGTTGATCTGGAGCTTCGGCTTCGTCGGAAGCTTCATCTTCACTTCCGTGACGCCGGCGAACGCGCCGATCGGCATCAGCAGGGCTACGGCGAACATCGCGATGCGCTTCATGCGATACCTCCCGTCGGCGGTTTGCGTTGCGGCACTCCCGACGTTCCCGGCATCGGAGCCTCCGGCGGAGAGACCATCCCCGGCGGAAGCGACTCGGTTCCCGGGATCACGGCAGGCGGCGCGGGCCCCATCTGATCGGGCGGAAGCATCGGCGATTTCGGCCGTTCGCCCTTTTTCGCGGCCGCCTTCGGGACGTTCTTCCCCGACTTCTTCTTGCTGCGGGACATGAACTCCGTGTAGCGGCTGTAGTTCTTCTGGATGTAGCTGTTGCCGCGATCGAGCTTCAGCGCCTCGCGGTACTCCTTCGCCGCATTCTCGAAGTCGCCGTTCGCCTCGTACGCGACGGCGAGATTGTTGTGCGCCATCGCATCGCCGGGATTCAGCTCCACGGCGCGCCGGAAGCGGAACATCGCTTCCCGCCAGAGGTTCATCTGCGCCATCTGGACGCCGAAGTTGTCCTGCGCCGCGGGGCGCGAGAGGTCGGCGTTGTGGTGTGCGCATCCCGTCGCCGACACGAAGAGCGCAGCGCAGAAGAGGGCTCCGATCGATTTTGTCACGGTGGCGCGATTATAATTGCGCTCCCCCACACCCCTTCCCGCGCCCCGTGCTCGCGGCACCCACGAATTCAATGACAGAAAGCTCGCGCGATCTCCTGATCGCATGGTCATTGCTCCCATTCTTGACTCCGAGTCGGACGCGCTTGTTGTTTGAGTGGTTCGATCAGCCTTGCGACGCATGCAACGCCTCTTCCAACCTTCTGCAGGGTCTTCTGACCATAAACGAAGTCCAGGCGGCTGCGGTCAAGAACCCGTTACAAGACCGCCGCTACGAGATGCTTCGTGATTCGGTGATCACGCTCGTCGATCCCGAGTATCCCCCGCTTTTGAAGGAGATCATCGATCCGCCGCTCGTGCTGCACGTGCGCGGCGACCGCTCGCTCCTCTCGCGGCACGCCATCGCGATCGTCGGCTCGCGGCGCGCATCGCCGTACGCCGTGAACGCCGCGAAGCATCTCGCCACACCGCTTGCGTCCGAAGCGATGCTCGTGATCGTCTCCGGCCTCGCGCGCGGCGTCGACGCCGCGGCGCACGAAGCAGCACTCGATGCCGGCGGCACCACCATCGCGGTCCTCGGCACCGGCATCGACGTGACCTACCCGAAGTCGAATCGCGCCCTCTTCCGCCGCATCGAGAACCAGGGGCTCATCGTCTCCGAGTTTCCGCCCGGGACGCCGCCGCTCGCTCTCAACTTCCCGATCCGGAACCGGATCATCAGCGGCCTCTCGCTCGGAACCGTCATCGTCGAAGCGACCGGCCGCAGCGGATCGCTGATCACGGCGCGCACCGCCGCGGAGCAGGGACGCGAAGTCTTCGCCGTCCCCGGCTCGATCTTCTCGAAAGGAACCGAGGGAACGCACCGTCTGATTCAGTACGGCGCGAAACTCGTACACGACGTCAACGACGTCATCGACGAGATCAAAGGCCTCGGGCGCCTCGCAACGAAACCCGATCCCGTTCCGCCGGAGCCACTGCGCGAAGTCCTCGATGCCCTCAGCCGCGAAGACGCCGTCCACGTCGAGGCAGCCGCCTCGAGCCTCGGCCGCACCGTCCCGGCTATCGCCGAGTCGCTGCTGCAGTTGGAGCTGGGAGGGTGGGTGCGGTCGCTGCCGGGGTCGCGCTACGTGAGGGTGAAATGAGAACCGCCAGAACGAGTAGACCGATCAACGTGATGACGCCGCCGACGGCAACGAGCGGATTCGTGTAACGCAAGGCGACATGATGCCGGCCCCGCTGCACCTGAATCGCCTGGAATGCGATGTTTACGGGCTCGATTTCTGCGGGTTGTCCATCGATCGTCGCATGCCAGTGCGGGTCGCGCGTCACGCTCGCGACCAGCAGAGCGTTGGCATTCGTCTCGACGTCGATGTCAATCGCGTTCGGCGTTTCGACGGATCTCAACACGCGCCCCGCTCCGGAAGAACCACCGGCGGCTGTGACGTACGCTGCCGCGCGGCGATGACGGCCGCCCGTCAGTTCGGTCGCAAACTGCTCGATCGAGCGCACGGGAACGATTTCCTCCGCGAAGTAGTACCGCGGGCTCGGGCGCAACCGCACGAAGGTCACCGGCCGCACCGCGCTGGCCTCGGTGATCGGTTGCGGCGGCCGGAAGACGGCGAGCCATTCGACGTTCGCGATCGCCGCAAAGGGATCGAGCGCTGCGGCGTTCAGCGGCGGCTTCTTCCAGAAAGCGTCGACCAACTCGCTCGAGCAGATGAGGTTGGTCAGATCGATGTCCACCTCGAATATCGTCGAATATCCCCACGCAGCCGGGTGCCGCGGGAACATGCCGTTGCGAATGACCCAATAGACCCGCGAACGATCCGCGTCGTAGTGACGCGCGATCGCCCCGCGGCTCCTTTCCGGCATGTGGAAGATGCGCGACTGCGGATTCGCGCCCTGCAACTCGGCAGCGACAGGCGGCGGCGTGAAGTATTCGCGCGGCATCCGGGGCGCGAGCTCGTTCACGTACGGCGAAAGATCGAGGATCGTGAAGCAGACGAGCGCGGCGGAGGCGAACCGTGTGCGTGGCTTCGCCAGAACGAACAGCAGCGCCAGAAGTCCCAAGCGCAGCGCCGTCGCGAGCCAGTCCGCCCGCGAGAGTGCCAGCCAACGGCCGATTTGAGCCGGCGACGCGGACCACATCGTTGCAAAAAGCCGGCTGAACGCCGGTGTGACTGCGAAAAACGCCAGCAAAGCGGCCGAAAGGGCGGCGCCGATCACGATGTAGCGCGTCGCGCGCCACCAGCGGTCATCCGACAAGACGGCGTCGATGCCGAGGCCTCCGGCGACGAGCAGAAGGAACGCCGCCGTGACCGCGAATCGCTCCGGAAACCGAAGCGGAAGAGGAAGGTGTGCGGCATGTGCCGCACTGAAGAGAGGCGTGTGACCGCCAAAGCAGACGATGAAGACTGCCGCAGCGGAGAGC
>DASXIH010000125.1:0-6719 GCA_036498125.1 Thermoanaerobaculia bacterium | reverse complement strand
CGGACCACCGGGGGGCAGATCTTTTCGGCGATGGACGGACCGTAGGCGGTCATGACGATGATCCGCTCGAACATCTGCGGCGCGTGGTCGGCGATGTAGTGGATCACGCCGAAGCCGTCGATACGCGGCATCATCAGGTCCAGCACGACCACGGCGTAGTCGTGCTGCATCAGGTGCTCGATTGCCGCTGCCCCGTCCGGCACGGCATCGACCTCGAAGCCATGACGACGCAATATTTTTGCGACGAGAATCCGGATGGCGGCATCGTCATCGACGACTAGAGCTCTTTTCACACGCGCTCCCGCCAAAAACTACTTCTCCCGGGAGCCAACTAAGCAAGGGGGGAGCCACTTGTAACTGGCTGTCCCGCTACGGCTTCGGCATCTGGTCGAGTTTGTCCAACCTGTTGTCGAACGCGACGATCCGCCAGTCGCCGCCAACCTTCCTCAGGATGACGGTCTGGTTCAGCGTGGCGTACATCGCAGGGCGGATGGCCGACTCGACGCCCACCGGGTTGAAGAGGACGGTCTGGACGGCGTGGAGGAGCATGCCGTCCGCGGTCGTTTCGCGCGAATCGATCCGGAAGCGCGACGGGAAGAGGGTCTGGAACATCGGCGGGCCGGCGCCGATCCGTTCCTGCGAGCCGAGCTTGCCGAGGTCGTCGGCGGTCAGCCCGTCGCACTTCTTCGCCGCCTCGGTGTATCGCTGATGAAGGATGTCCTCGGCGAAGGCTTTGTAGACCCTTTCCGGGGCGTAGGCGGTCTCGTAGTAGCGGTATCCGATGATCGCCGCGGCGACCAGGACCAGGGCCAGGACCATCCGTCGCATGCAGAAAAGCTTACGCCTTTGTGAGCCCGCTCACGTTCCTCGCAAACGATCGAACTAAGATTTCCACCTCACGCAACGGATGGATGTGCTTCGTATCGGTCGCTACCGCATTTTGCAGCGCCTCGGCGGTGGGGGTTCGTCCGACGTGTATGTCGCCGAGGACCGGCTCCTGGGTCGTAAGGTCGCGCTGAAGATTCTGCGCCGCCGCGAGTCGGATGCCGGCCAGGTGCGCCGCTTCATGCGCGAGGCGCGCAGCGCCTCGATGCTGAATCATCCGAACGTCGTCACGATCTTCGACATCGGACACGAGGGCGAGGCGGACTACATCGCCACGGAGCTCGTCCCGGGCGAAACGCTGCGCGAGCGGCTACACCGCGGGCCGATGACGATCGTCGAGGCCCTCGACGTTGCGAGCGCGGTCGCGAATGCGCTGGCCGCCGCGCATGAGGCGTGGCTGGTGCACCGCGACATCAAGCCGGAGAACATCGCGATCCGTCCTGACGGCCTCGTGAAGGTGCTCGACTTCGGCGTGTCGGCGCTGGCGGGCGATGGCGACGCCACCGATCCGCTCCGCCGCGACACGCTCGTCGGAACGCTGCACTATCTCTCGCCGGAGCAGGTGCGCGGCGAGCCGGTCATCGACACGCGCTCCGATATCTACAGCCTCGGCGTCGTCATGTACGAGATGCTCGCCCAGCGCGTACCGTTCGGCGGGAAGCACGTCATGGACGTTCTCGCCGCGATCGTGGAGTCGAACCCCGAGCCGCTGCCAGGGCTCGTTCCGGAGCCGCTGCGGGACGTCGTGATGCGTTCGCTGGCGAAGGACATGTACCAGCGCCCGCAGACCGCGGCCGAGGTAGGCGCAACGCTCGCCGAGGTCCGGCTCGAGTTGGTGCTGCGCCAACGCACGGCCATGGCGTAAGGGGAGCGGACGTCTCGTCCGCTCAGGCCGCGCGACAGCGCGGCTTCCGCCGCGCATGAGCGGACGAGACGTCCGCTCCCCTCATAATGCCGGCGTGATCGCGATCCTCGTGTTGTTCCTCCAGACGGTGCATGTACTCGATCGGGTGACCGAGCTTGCGCAGCAGAACGATCTGGCGGGGGCGGAGGGGGTGGCGCTGGAGGCCGTACGACAGGCGCCGGATTCGCGGGACGCGCAGCTGGCGCTGGCGCGCGTGTATCTGTGGGAGGGGCGGTACCGCGAGGCGGAGAAGTTGTTCGAAACGCTGGTCGCGCGGAACCCGCGGGACAACGACGCGGGGCACGGACTGGAAGAGATTCGTGCAGGCTCGCAGCCGGGGTACGTGCTCGACGCGGGATTCATCGACGATGATCAGCCGGCGCAGTTGTTGATGCCGTCAGCGACCGTCTATGGCTTTGTCGATCCGCTGACGAAGTGGTCGCTCTCCGGTTCGGCGGTTCATCTGAACGCGCACCACTCCGAAGCGCTGCGCGGCGGGCTCTCGATGGTGTTTCCGCGCCTGAAAACCACGGTCGCCGCAGGTCTCGGCTGGACGCGTTTTCCCGACGGCACGTCGCACCTCATGCCGGATGCGGCGATCGCGCGGGACAAGCTCTCGCTCTCGTTCGATCGGCGCGCGCTGCTCCGGAGCGCCACAGCGGTGCGCACGAACCCGTTCGCCGACGTGACCACGCTGCGCTGGACGCCGAACGCAAACGCCTCATTCTCCGCATCGCACTTTCGCTACTTCGATCACAACAGCGGGAACAGCGTCGACGGCTATTGGCTCGTGCCGGTCCGCTCGTTCCTCCTCGGCGCCTCGGCGGCGTACCGCGATACGAAGGAGTCGCGGTTCGTGAACGGGACCTACGATCCGTACTGGACGCCGATCGGCGAGCGGGAGGGGAGGGCGATCGCGGCGGTGAGCTGGAAGCGAGTGAATCTGCACGTCGATGCCGGTGTCGCGTACGATCGGGTCTCCGGTACGTTTCATCCGTGGCGCGCGGCGGCGTCGACGTCGTTTCCGCTCGCGAAGGGTGCAATTCTGAACGTTTCGGCGGAGCGGTCGAGGACCGCGTTCTACACGGCGAATGAGATCCACGCGAGCGTGGCAGGACGATTCTGAGATCTTCCGCTGGCGCCGCGCGAAACCGATCGCGCGGTGGGAGCGGTGGATCCTCGGCGTGCTGCTGTTCCTCGGACTGCAGAGCGTCGTCGTCTTCGCGCTCTGGTGGTTCCGTGCCGAGCATGTGGGGAACCTGCCGTTGTTCGTCCTGCTGTCGTTCGCGACGTGGTACGGGATCTCGCGGATGTTGGTGGGTTGGTACAACGTTTTTCATCTCGAACAACCCGCAATCCTTGACCTGGAGGGGCGGACGCCCTCGTCCGCCCGAACCGTCGCCATCTTCATGACCTCCTCCCCGGGGGAGCCTCTCGAGATGTTCGCTCGGACGCTCGCGGCGGCGCGGGAGGTGCGGTATCCGCACAGGACCTACCTTCTGGATGACACGCGCGATCCCCGATTCGGCGAGCTCGCGAAAGAGATGGGGGCGGTGCATCTGGAGTTGCTCGACATCCCCGGCGCAAAGGCGGGGAAGATCAATGCGGCGCTGAAGCAAACGAATGAGGAGATCGTGCTCGTGCTCGATCCCGACCACATCCCGTTTCCGGAGTTCCTCGACCGCGTCCTCGGCCACTTCGACGATGAGCGCGTCGGGTTCGTGCAGGTGGCGCAGGCGTACTACAACGCGCCGCGGTCATTCGTCGCGCGCGCCGCCGCGGAGCAGACGTTCGCGTTCTACGGCCCGATCCTGCAGGGGATGCACGGAAGCGCGACCGCGGTGGCAATCGGTGCGAACTGCACGTTCCGCCGCGCCGCGCTCGAGTCGATCGGCGGTCACGGCGTCGGACTGGCCGAGGATCTCGTGACGGCGATCCGGCTGCACGCGGCGGGGTGGAAGTCGGTGTACGTGCCGGAGGTCGTCGCGCGAGGCCTCGTCCCGGAGGACCTCGACTCGTTCCTGCGGCAGCAGCTCAAGTGGGCGAGGGGAGTGTACGAAGTCCTCTTGCGCGAATACCCGCGCGCGTTCCGGCGCCTCACGATGCACCAGCGGGTCTCGTACGCGATGATCGGGACGTATTACCTCGTCGGATTGACGTCGCTGATCTACCTCGCGATTCCGCTCCTCTACCTCATCACCGGACTGCAGCCGGCGGCGATGTTCCTCTCGGAGTACGTCGTGCACGCGCTGCCGGTCGGCGTTCTCGGCGTTGCGATTTACCGCTTCATGCAGCGGTGGATGTGCGATCCCGAGCGGGAGCGCGGCTGGCACTGGCGCGGAACGCTGCTGAAGATCGGCTGCTGGAGCGTCTATCTGAAGGCGCTCGTGCTCGCGGTCGGCAACGTCGCGGTGCCGTACATCCCGACGGCGAAGGAGCGGCGGACGGGCAATTTCCTCCGATTGGCGGCCGTTCCGCTCAGCGTCGTCACGCTCTCGGCAGCGACGGTCGTCTACGCAGTGATGCAGCGCCTGTTCGTGCTCTCCGAGGCCGAGGTGCGCATCACGACGGAAGCGACGGCGGGCATGATTGGATTCGTGGCCGTCAACGTCGTTTTCATGAGCGGGCGCTTGTACGCGGCATGGAAAGACTCCGATCACACACGGCGCGGCGGCGCTACGAAGTCGCCTTCTTCGCCCTCGGGTGGCTGATCGCGATCGGCGTCGCGTTCCACATGGGGGTGCGCCGCTACCTCCGCCTCGGCTACGACTCGATCGAGGAGAGCCTGGCGCACGTCGGGCAGACCATGTCCGACAACGAGGGCACCGCGCTGGAGAAGACGCGGCACGGGTCGCGCCGCGACGAGATGCAGGCGCTCTATCCGTCGCTGCAGTCGCGCGCGTGGCTCGCGCAACCGAACCGGATGCTCTTCGGCGCGTATGACGGCCGCATGCCGGACTCGTTCAACGGATTCACGCAGCTCGAGTCGCAGCTGCAGTACCGCTTCCCGATCGTCTCTTTCTATCAGGCGTGGGGCGACCGTCCGGATGAAGCGCACTTTCCGCTGCGAACGATCGAGACGATCGACCGCCTCGGCTCCGTCCCGATGGTGACGTGGGAGCCGTGGGTGCGCGACTTCGACGCGACGCTCCGGCCGAATCTTCCGCCGCCGGCGGAGCGCGAGTACGCGTCGCTCGCGTCGATCGCGAAGGGCGACTACGACTTCTACGTCACGGCGTGGGCGCGCGAGGCGGCGCAGTACCGGAAGCCGCTCTTCCTCCGCTTCGCGCACGAGATGAACGACCCGTACCGCTATCCGTGGGGACCGCAGAACGGCAACCGCCCGGACGACTTCATCGCCGCATGGAAGCACGTCCACCTCATCTTCCAGAAGATGAACGCCACCAACGTGCTGTGGGTCTGGTCGCCGCACATCTCGATGCCGTGGTTCGAGTATTACTACCCCGGCCCGGAGTGGGTCGACTGGATCGGCACCGGCGTCCTCAACTACGGCGACGTGGCGCAGTGGTCGCGCTGGTGGACGTTCCACCAGATCATCGAGAAGGCGTACCCGCCGCTGCAGAAGCTCGGCAAACCGATCATGATCACGGAGTTCGGCTCGCTCACTTCCGGCGGCGACGCGGCGCAGTGGTACGACCAGGCGTTCCACGACATGCACGACAAATACGCCGGAATCCGGGCGGTGGTGCTCTTCAACCAGCCGCGCGACGTGACCCTTTCGGCACAGCCGCTGGACTGGAGCGTCATCCAGAGCGACCGGATGCGGAACACGGTTCGCATAGCTCTCTCGCATAGCCGATGAGAGCGCGCCTCGTCACACCCCTTCTCGCAGTCCTCTTCGCAGCCGCGGCGTCCGCCGCAACGATCAGCGGCACGGTGACCCCGGCGCCAGGAATGGTCGTCGCCGCGTACGACGCGAGCGGAAACTTCGTGGTGCAGACGACGACGAACGCGAGCGGGCAGTACTCGCTGACGGTGAACCCCGGCTCGTACCACCTCCTCGCGTACGACCCGAGCGGCGTCTACGCGACGAGCTACTACGCCGATGCGGAGTCGTTCGAGACGTCGGAGGTGCTGAACGTCTCCGGCAACCTGACGAACATCAACTTCGCGCTGGTGAAGGCGGGCTATTTCGCGGGGACGGTGACGTCGTCGAACGGGACGCCGCTCGCCGGGATCACGGTCGCTGCCTACAACGGCAACGGCACGCGGCGCGGGTTCACGCAGACCGACAGCGCGGGACACTACGTCCTCCCGGTGCCGCCGGGGAGGTACGCCCTCGCCGCGTTCGACACGACGCTGAAGTACGCCACGACCTTCTTCAACAACCGGGAGTCATTCAGCGGCGCCGAGCTTCTGACGGTGAGCGAGGCGCAGACGACGCTCGCGAATTTCGCGCTCCCGGAGGCGGTGACGATCAGCGGCACGGTGACGTCCAGCAACGGCGCGCCGCTCGCGAACATCGTCGTCAGCGCCTACAGCAACTCCGGGACGGTCGTCGGGACGACGACGGATGCATCCGGGCACTACCAGCTCCTGCTGCGGAGTGGGGCCTACCGGCTGGTCTTTTCAGACCCGAACGACGTCTATGCGAGCGTCTACTATCCGAACGCGCCGTCGTTTGCCGCTTCGTCGGTCGTCACCGCGCCCGCCTCGGGCGTCAACGTCACGATGGCGCTGGCGGGTCATCTCACCGGCACGGTCACCACGTCGGGCGGCGCGCCGCTGACGAACGTCATCGTCGCCGCCTATAACCTCGACGGCAGCGTGCGGGTGGCGACTTTTGCCGTGAATGGCCAGTACTCGCTCGTCGTGCCGCCGGGAACGTACAAGATCGTGGCGTTCGATCTGTCGGGGCAGTACGCCAACGGCTACCTGAACGGCGCGGTCAGTTTCGATACGGAGCAGG
>DASXIH010000124.1:0-4057 GCA_036498125.1 Thermoanaerobaculia bacterium | reverse complement strand
CGTACAGATCGAGCCCGACTCGTACCAGGCATCCGGCGCAAAACTAATCGTCGCCGATGCCCGTAAGAGTGGGTAGCACCAGCCGCTGATGCAGCGAACCGTTCGTATTCTCAGAATCGCCCTCCCGATCCTCTTCGTGGGATTCGTGCTGCTCATCGTTTTCAGCTGGAGCCACCGCCGCGCACCGATGGACTCGAACACCGCGGGCGAGCAGGTGCCGATCACGCGGAAGGGGGAGAAGCCGCAGGTCTACTCGAAGCAATTCGAGGACACGCAGACGATCGCCGGGCGGGTGGTCTCACACATCCGGGCCACGCGCGTCGTCGCATACACGTCGAACTGGAACACCCTCGAGGACGTCGCGCTGACGATCTACCGCCCGAACGGGCTGACGTACGAACTGGTCTGCCCGCAGGCGCAGTTCAACAGCCAGACGAAAGAAGCGGACGTGAAGGGCGGCGTGCGGGTGACGTCGAGCGACGGCGTCGTCATCCAGACGGCGGCGCTGCACTTCGACGGCAACCGCCTCACGAACCACATCCCGGTCGTCTTCACCGTCGACCGCTGGCGGGGCAACGCCGGCGCGCTCGATCTCGACGTCGAGAGCGAGACGCTGCACCTCTTCAACAACCTCGACGCCGCGACGTCGCCGGCGCCCAACGACCCGCCGATGTCGGTGAAGGCGAACGACGGCGTCTTCCGGCGCAAAGAGAACGACGTCAACTTCACCAAGGACGTGAAGCTGACGCGCCTCGCCGACCGGCTTGACGCCGATCACGTCGTCGGCCTCTTCGCGCAGAACCGCAAGACGCTGGTCAACCTCCACGGCGAAGGCCACGCCTTCATCTCTCTCGGCGCCGCCGCCGCTCCCGGCGAAAACCTCGGCGGGCGAAAAGACATCACCTGCGACCGCTTCTACAGCGACGTCGATCCGGCCGGCGCCATCAACGGATTCCATGCGGTGAACGACACCGGTCTGGTGCACGCCGTCCTGGACGGCCCTCCGAAGCGCGACATCGTGGCGAAGAGCGTCTACGTCGCGCTGGCGAACAAAGCGGTCACGGAGATGAAGGCGGAGTGGCAGGTGGTGATGAAGGAGTTCGGGCCGGCGACGCGCCAGATCGTCTCCGATCACATCACCGTCAGCTTCGATCCGGCGCAGCACAAGGCGACGAACGCGTTCCTCGAAGGGGGCGTCCGCTACAACGATCCGAAGAACTCCGCGGTCGCGATCCGCGCCACGTACGACATCGCGAACGACCGTGTCGTGCTGACGGCGGAGCCGGGCTTCGATCCGACCGTCACGACCGACGGCAACGTCGTGAAGGCGAAACAGATCGAGTTCTCGCCGCGTGCCGGCACCGCCCGCGCCACCGGGAACGTCATCGCGCAGCTCATCTCGCGCAGCGGGGCGTCGGCCGACGGCACCAACGTCTTTCCCGCGAACAAGCCGGTGTTCGTCAACGCCGATCTGCTGAACATCCGCAATACGAACAAACTCGCGATCTTCAGCGGCAACGTGCGCGCGTGGCAGGAGACGAACACCATCTTCGCGCAGGAGCTGCAGGTGCAGGGAAATGGCGACTCGATCAACGCGCGCGGCAACGTCCGGACGGTTCTCTACAACACCGACGCGGCCGGGAAGGTGCCGCGCCAGACGCCGGTCACGTCGCACAGCGATCAGCTCTCCGGACGGAAGAACGACCGCAAGCTCGACCTGATCGGGAGTGTGAAGATCGACGACGAGACGCGGGACATGACGTCGGACCACGCCACGTTCTTCTTCGACGCGAACAAGAAACTCGACCACGTCGAGGCGGACGGGAAGGTCGTCGTCACCGAGTCGTCCACCGGCCGCAAGGGAACGGGCGATCACGCCATCTACCGGATGGCGAGCAAGACCGCCGAGCTCACCGGCAAGCCCGCCACCTCCACCGCACCGACCGGCACCGTCAGCGGCGACCGTATCGCCATCGACCTCGCGCGCAACAAAGTCGAGGTGCTCAGCCCGCATGGCGAGCAGACCGGCACATACAAGCCGTAGCGCAGACAAGTCAGCTGCTCTGATACATTCCGCGCGACGATGGCTGAACGCCGTGACGATGTCTTTGCCGTGACCGCCAAGGAGCGGTCGGAAGGCGGGATCCTGCGCCTGGCGGCGACGCACCTCGTGAAGGTGTACAAGGGGCGCAAAGTCGTCCGGGACGTATCGGTCGAGATCAAGCAGAACGAGATCGTCGGGCTGCTCGGGCCGAATGGGGCAGGGAAGACCACGACGTTCTACATGATCGTCGGTCTCGTGCGGCCGGACGACGGCTCGGTAACCCTCGGCGACGACGACATCACCGACCTCCCGATGTACCTCCGCGCCCAGCGCGGCATCAGCTACTTGCCGCAGGAGCCGTCGGTGTTCCGGAAGCTGACGGTCGAGGAGAACCTCCTCTCCGTATTCGAGACCATGGGGTTGCCGCGCGCGGAGCGTCAGCGGCGGACGCGGGTGCTGCTCGAAGAGTTCGGGATCACGCACATCGCGCGGAACCGCGCGTACTCGCTTTCGGGTGGGGAACGCCGTCGTGTCGAGATCGCGAGGAGCCTTGCGATCAACCCGGCATTCATTTTGCTAGATGAGCCATTTGCAGGAATCGATCCAATCGCCGTTTTCGAAATTCAAAGAATCGTTTCGCAATTGCGAGCCAGAGGGATCGGAATCCTCATCACCGATCACAACGTGCGGGAAACATTGAAGATCACCGATCGCGCCTATATCATCAAAGAAGGGGAGATCTTCCGTCAGGGAGTTCCCGAAAGCCTCTCGGCCGACGCCGAGGTTCGCCGAATTTACCTCGGCGAATCGTTCAACCTGAGCTGAGATCCTCCCCTCGAATTATCGAATGGCACTAGAACAGAAACTCCACCTCAAACTCTCCCAGAAACTGATCATGACGCCTTCGCTGCAGCAGGCGATCAAGCTGCTGCAGTTGTCGAAACTCGAGCTCCAGGAAGTCCTCAACCAGGAGCTCCTCGAAAACCCGCTCCTCGAAGAGACCGCCGAGGAGATCAAGCAGGAAGAGGCAGAAACCGAGTCGCAGGAAACCAAGAACGAACAGGACGACGAGGCGAAGAAGACCGAGGCGACGGAGAAAGAAAAAGAGAAGGACTCCTTCGAAGAGATCGACTACGACGCCTACTTCCAGGACTACATCGAGTACGGCTACAACCCGCGCGGGATGGGGGAGGAGCACGAGGAGTTCCCGATCGAGAACACCCTCACGCGCCCGCCCAACCTGACCGACCACCTCACCTGGCAGCTCAGCATGAGCGACGCGTCGCCCACGGTCAAAGAGATCGGCGCCTTCATCATCGGCAACATCGACGAAGACGGCTACCTCCGCGCCACCAACGAGGAGATCGCGTCGTCAGGCAGCTTCCAGATGAACGACGTCGAGGCGGCGGTGAGCGCGATCCAGTCGCTCGACCCGATCGGCGTCGGCGCCCGAGACCTGCGCGAGTGCCTCCTGCTGCAGCTACAGTTTCTCGAGATCGACGTGCCGTTCGTGGAGGAGATCGTCCGCGATCACTGGGACGACTTCATGCACAAGAAGTACGTCCAGATCTCGAAGGCCCTCGGCATCGACATGAAGACGCTCGAAGGCATCGTCGAGGTCATCAAGCACCTCGACCCGAAGCCGGGGCGCAAGTACTCGAACGAGCGCGCCATCTACGTCGAGCCGGACGTCTACGTCCACAAGGTCAGCGACGAGTACGTCATCGTCCTCAACGAGGACGGCATGACGAAGCTCCGCATCAACGGGAGCTACCGCGCCATGCTGACCTCCATGGACTCGAAGTCCGACGGCGAGACGGTCAACTACATCAAGGACAAGATCCGCTCGGCGGTCTGGCTGATCAAGTCGCTCGACCAGCGCCAGCGGACGATCTACAAAGTCGCCGAGTCGATCATCAAGCACCAGCGCGAGTTCCTCGAGAAGGGGATCGACTACCTCCGTCCGCTCGTTCTCCGCGACGTCGCCGACGACATCCAGATGCACGAGTCGAC
>DASXIH010000123.1:0-6102 GCA_036498125.1 Thermoanaerobaculia bacterium | reverse complement strand
CGGGATGACACAAGAAGCTCAACTCCCGCACGACCTCCCGCGGCGCCTGATCGGCAATCGCGAATGCATCGGAGTCCGTCGTTTCGCTCCGCGTCAGCCGCACTCCCTCGGACAATGCCGCGGCAATCGCAATGGCGCGCTCGTCGCCGTTCGCCGCGATGATCAGCCGCGCAAGGCGAGGGTGCAGGGGATAGCGCCGGATCTCATCGCCGAGCTTCGTCAGCTTCATGTTCTCGATCGCGCCGAGCTGCGTGAGGAGATCGATCGCGGCATCGAGACGGTCGGGAGGAGGAGCTTCGAACCAGTCGAACGTCCGCGGATCTCCGCCCCACGCGATCAGATCGAGCACCGCCGAAGCGAGGTCGACGCGCCGGATCTCCGGCTCGCGATGCGGGCGGAGGATGTCGCGCGAGTCCCACAGCCGGATGGCGCGGCCGGGACTGGTGCGTCCCGCGCGGCCCGCGCGCTGGTCCGCGGAGTCGAGCGAGACGCGCTCGATCACGAGATGATCGACGCCGCTCTCCGGATCGAAGCGGAGGATCTTCTGCAGCCCCGTGTCGATGACGTCCGTGACCCCTTCGACCGTGAGCGAGGTCTCCGCCACGTTCGTCGCGAGGATGATCTTGCGCCGCGACGCCGGGGCGAGCGCGCGCTCCTGCTCGTCGACGTCGAGCTGCCCATGCAGCGGCAGCACGAGCGCGTCGACGCCGGAAAGCTCGCCCCGAGCACGCTCGATCTCGCGAGCGCCGGCGAGGAAGCAGAGGACGTCGCCGCGCGTGTCGCCGACCGCCTCGCGGATCGTGCCGTTCGGCCGGTAGCGGATGTCGATCGGGAACCGCCGCGCCTCGATCTCGAAGACGCGTGCGTCGTGCAGGTAGCGCGAGACCGAGGCCGCGTCGATCGTCGCCGACATGACGATGACCGCGAGGTCGTCGCGCGAGTCCGCAGCCTGCTTCGCCAGCGCCAGCGCCACGTCGGCGTGGATGCTCCGCTCGTGGAACTCGTCGAGCACGACGACCCGAAAGTCCGACAGCAACGGATCCGATTGCAGCCGCGCGGTGAGAATGCCCTCGGTGGCGACGAGCAACTTCGTTCGCGCGGAAAAGCGCCGCTCGAACCGGATCTGCCACCCGATCTCCTCGCCGATCGTCCACTGCCGCTCGAACGCGATCCGCCGCGCCAGCGCGCGTGCGGCGACGCGGCGTGGCTGCAGCAGGATCGTCGTGCCGAGCGCCGTGAGTGCAGGCGGAATGCGCGTCGTCTTGCCCGAGCCGGGCGGCGCCACGACGACCGCGAATCGCTCGCGCGCCGCATGCCGCACGATCTCATCGACATACGCGTCGACCGGGAGCGGGCTTTGCACCATCGATCGCATTATGGACAAGCGCAAGAGTGACGACGAGATCGATTACCAGCCAGAGGGCGAGACCCCTCCGCGCGAGAAGAGCGATTCGACCGACGCCGGCTACGACGAGGCCGCGCATCGCGGCAATCGCTACGGCGTCTCCGAAGGCCGCGGCGGCGTCTTCGGCACCAGCGGCGGCGGTACGTACGAAGGCGGCATGCACGTCGAAGAGCGCCCGATCGTTCCGAAAGAAGAGAACGAGAAGTAGCGCGCTCCTTCTAGCGCGCCAGCGCCGCTTTGATCGCCGCGACCTCCCGTAGTAGCTCGTCGAGCTTCGAGTCGACGTGCTGGTCGTGGGTCGGCTTCTTTCCCTTCATGATGAAGGAGCCGCCAGGCTCGAGGACGACTTCCTCGAGATCTTCGAGGGAGTCGAATCCCTGGCGCCGCGCGAGCACCTGCAGCTCGGCTGTCGTGATCAGCTCTTTCGCGAGCTCCTTGTTGTCGACGTTCCCGTCCTTCATCAGCACCGACGGCTCGCCTTCGATGATCTCGTCGAGGCGGCGGTGTTTGAAGAGGAAGCGGACGACGAGATAGTTCGTCACCAGCAGCGAGACCGCTCCGATGATCCCTCCGGCGACCGAGTTGTCATCGCCGATGATCGCGTTCTGCACCGTGTTCGACAGCGAGAGCAGCACGACGAGGTCGAACGGATTGAGCTGCGCCAGCTCGCGTTTGCCGAACACGCGCAGCAGCACCACGAGGAAGACATAGACGATGATCGGCCGGAGGATCTTCTCCAGCAGGGGGAGGTGCATGACAAACATGTCGTGAAACATCGTTCACTCCTTCAAGAGAGCGTCGTAAACCACTTGAGACCACGTTTCCATCGCGTCGCGCATCGTCGCCAGCTCGCGGCGCGGCACGAACGAGCCGGTCATCTTCTCCGTCTCGCGCACGTGCACGTTCGCGCCCGACGCGCGGAGCACGTAGACGGCGCCGAGGTGCACGCGGCTGACTTCCGTCGACTCGTCGTTGAGGATGCCGGCGAATTCGAGCTCGTACCGGTCTTCGACCGCGACCTCTTCGTCGAGCTCTTTCTGCAGTCCGGCGAGAAGGTCGTGCCCGGGATTGATGTGCCCCCCGATCCCGATCGACACCTTGTCGTGCAGCCGCGCCTCGGTCTGTTTGCGCAGCCGGCGCAGCGTGAAGACGTCGTCCCCATGCATGACGACGACGTACGGGATGATCTGCCGCCACTTCGGCTCGACCTCGGCATCCGCCCGCGCCACGAAGAAGTGCTCCGCCTTGATGACGTCGAGGATCGCGTCGGCATCATCGCGAATGAGATCGAATGCGCGGCCGCGAAAGAGGGGGACGAGCCGTGCGGTCTCGACGACCATGACCTCTTCGTTCATTGTCTCTTCAATTTATCCTTCGGCACGAAGTGCCGGAGGATCTGGTGCCCACAGGCGCAGCGCACGTCGGCACCAGATCCTCCCACGCTAAGCGTGGGAGGATAAAGTATGGAGAACCTGATCGTGGAACAGGCCGTTCGTCGAGACGCCGCTCCCGCCGTCCGCACGCGCCTCGCCGGCGAGATTCGTGAATCGCCCGCCGGCCTCTTCGACGATCACCTGGATCGGCGCCATGTCCCACCACGCTGCAACCGGATCGAAGGCGATCTCGATCGACCCCTCGGCCACGAGCATGTGCTGCCAGAAGTCGCCGAAGCAGCGCACCCGGCCGCAACGCCGGCCAAGTCTCTCTTCATTGAATGGAAGATCGGCCTGAGCGTCATCGAGTTTGTCGACACCCGATACGTGGAGGCGCCGTCCGTTGCAGAACGCCCCTTCGCCGCGCGACGCCCACCACCGCCGCCCCAGCGCCGGCGCGGAGACGACGCCGGCAGAATCGTCGAGCGCGATCAGCGTCGCGAAGACCGGAATCCCGCGTACGTAGTTCTTCGTCGCGTCGATCGGGTCGATGATCCAGTTCCGCGCCCGGGTGACGGTCCCGAACTCCTCGCCGACGATCCCATCGTCGGGCCGTTCGGTCGCCAGCATCGAACGGATCATCCGCTCCACCGCCTCATCCGCCTCGGACACCGGCGTGCGGTCGCTCTTCGTCCGGACGCTCAGCGTCGCCGACTGGAAGTAGCGCATGGTGATCTCGTCGGCAGCGTCGGCGAGCGCCAGCGCCAGTCGCAGATCGTCGTTCATTTGGTGACGTACTTCATGGCCGCGAGCTGCGTCAGTACGCTGTCGACCCACGCCTTGTCGTACTTGGCGTCGCCCAGCTCGTCGCGCAGAAGCTTCGCGATCTCGTCGGAACCGCGATGGCCGTCGAGGAAGTTGATCGTCTCGTACAGCGCGAGATCGTTCTCCTTCGCGAGCGGCGTCCCCATGAGCTGCTCGCTGAAGATCGGCGGAATCGTCAGCCTCCGATACCCCCGATTCTGTGTGGCGCCGGCAATCCTGCCGGCGTCGTTCTCGTACTTCGTCGCAATCCAATACACCGCATTCGCCGCCAGCACCCCGACGCGCAAAAACTCGCTCGCGTCCGTCTTGTCCGGCGTGTCTTCGCTCGTATGGTGCGTCCAGTCGGGATCGTGACCGAACATCGTCGACGGCACACCGATGCCGAGGAACAGATCGTGGTCCGAGCCCTGGTAGTAGTCGATCATCTCGGCGGGCCAGTAGTTGCGCGTGCCGGTCGGCGCGAACAGACTCGCCTCGCGCGTCTGCGCCAGAACGTCGGGGAGGAGCGTGTCGAGGAACGACGGCACCGACTTCGGCGCGCGCGTCATGTAGAAGCGGCCGTTCGTCTTGACCGTGTCTTCGCCGACCATGTCCATGTTGATGTTCGCGATGACGCAGCCGGCCTTCGCGAACGGAATCGGCCGCGGGTCGTCGAACGGCGCACACGCCCGGACTTCGGGATGCTTGTCGAGGTACGCGATCGTTCCGAAGTACTCCGGCACCCAGATGAAGTGGATCGTCTTGCGCGGCTTCGGCAGCTTGGAGAGAGTGCGCACCATCTCGACCAGTTCCGCGGAGCCCGACGCGTTGTCGTTTGCGCTCCACTTCGGATGATCGAGGTGCGCCGTGACGACGACTTCGTCCGGTTCCGTGCCGCGGATCCACGCGTGAACGAGCGTGAGCTGATGCGGGCCGAGGTCCGCGTCGATGTTGCCGCGGACGCGCACCGGGCCTTTCGCTATCAGCGCCTTCAGGTGCGCGTACTGATTCGCGGAGATCTGGAACGAGCCGGACGTCTTCGCGACGTCTTCGGCGCGAGTCCAGAGACCGTTGTAGCGAATCATATCGGGGTGGTCGGGACGATCGTTCGCCGGCGGATAGATCACCGTCCCGACGGCGCCGTACTTCAGGACCGCCTTGCGATGCACGTCGCGCGCGTAGCCGGAGGCGAGGACGACTTTCCCGCGGACGTCGGCCGGCTTGTAGTCGTCGTCGCTCGTCCCGTCGCCGACGTCGACCAGCTCACCGCTCCACTCGCCGCCTTTCGCATACGTCGAAACGCACATCGGCACGTCGGAGAAGCGGCAGAGGCGCTCCGGGGTCTCGCCGGCAATCCACAGCTCGCCGCCGCGCATCGTCCAGCCGATCGGTGAGACGTAGGTCTGGTACAGCGTCTTGCCGTCCGACGGGAACTGCTCGATCGACGCCTCGACCTTCATCGCGCGCAGCGCCGGCAGGATCACGTCGCGCGCGACGCTTTCCATCATCGGCGAGCCTTGGATGCGGTGGTACTCGACGATGCGGCGGTCGAGCTCCTGCGCCCGTTCGCCCGACATCTCCATCGCGATCGTGTCGAACGTCTTCTGGTCGATCTTGTGCTCCGCTGCAATGAGCGGAACAGCGCTCAGAATCAGCGCGACCCAATGTACATTTCGCATGACGTGAGACTACCAGCCGCCGCCATCTTTTTTTGCATTCTGCCTTTTGCATTTTGCATTCAGGCTGCGGAGCAGCCTGTGCTCCTCCATTGGGGCGGCGATGCCGAGGGCGGCGCGCCGTTCGTCGAGGCCGATCCGAGCAACCCGTCGGTCGTGCGCGGATTCGACGTCGAAGTGGCGGAGCAGATGGCGAAGGGGCTGGGGCGGAAAGCGCAATTCGTCCAGGTGGCGTTCGCCTCGATCGACCAGTCGGTGGCGCGCGGCGACTTCGACATCGGCATGAGCGGCGTCGAAGACACGCCGCCGCGCCGCGCCATGCTCGCCGCGACGATTCCGTACTACGAGTTCCACGAAGTGCTGACCGTGCGCAGCGGAGACGCTGCGCGCTTCAGCGACTTTTCGAAGCTGCGCGGACGCAGAGTCGGGACGCTCTCCGCGACGATCGCCTACGAGCGGCTGCTGCGCGCGCAGCGTGAGGACGGAATCGAGGTCGTCTCGTACGACGACGACGTGCATCCGTACGAGGACCTCCGCGAGGGCCGCCTCGACGCCGTGCTGCTCGACAACATCATCGCGGCGCGCTCGGTCCGCCGCGTGCCGGGACTGACGATCCTGCCGACGAACTTCCAGACCGGGCACTACATCGGCGTCCTCGCGAAAGAGAACACCGCGCTGCGCGACCGGATCAACGACATCCTCCGCGCCCGGATGCGCGACGGCACGCTGGAGCGCATTTACCGGAAGTGGAACATCTGGAGTCCTGATGAATCCGCGTTCATCGCGGGTGCACGCCCCTCACTCGCCGCTTCGCGGCACCCTCTCCCGGAGGGAGAGGGAGTGA
>DASXIH010000122.1:0-12844 GCA_036498125.1 Thermoanaerobaculia bacterium | reverse complement strand
GTTCGTCACCGGCATCCGTCAGAACAGCGCCTATCACACCAACATCGGTCTCGTGAACGCGTCGCAGTTCTCGTCGACGCAGTTCCGCGTGAAGCTCTTCCAGGGCGCCACGCAGATCGGCGCCGACAAGGTCACCGACCCGTTTGCGCCGCTCCAGGCCGTGCAGCAGCCGCTCACCGGCCTGTTCCCGACCGCGAATTACCCCCTCGGCAACGGCAACAATCTCTGGATCCAGGTGTCGCAGGAGAATAGCTCGCCCACCAGCGACGCGAACGCCAACGGCTGCCCGACCGGCTGCCCCGGCTTCTTCGCCTACGGTTCGCTGCTCGACAACACCACGAACGACGCAACGACGCTCGAGCCGCAGTACTTCAAGTCGCTCAGCGACGCGCAGCTCGCCTGCCTCTTCCCGGCTCAGGGACAGACGGTCACCTGCAAGAGCACCCCGCAGTTCCACCGCGCCGTCACGCACCACTAAGCACCCCTCGCTTTCCAGTCGAAACGGCCGCGCTCACGCGCGGCCGTTTCTGTTTTTGGCGCTTTTCTGATGGTGGTTTGACGGGCCGGTCCTATCATCGTCTGCGCCGAGAGAGAGATGCAGTCACCCCGCACGAGGCGCGTTCAGCGGATTCGTTTTCCGCAACCGATCGTTGCCCGCCTGGGTGTCGCCCAGGTTGCGCTCGTCGATCTGAGCGTCCTCGGCGCCCGCGTCGAGCATCACTCGTCGCTCCCCGCCGGAACGCATACGCGCCTCGCCTTCGTCTGGGAGGACGAGCCGCTCTCGATCGAGTGCCGCATCGTCCGCTCCCGCGTGGAGCGCTTTTCGACCGGCAGCGACGGCGTGACCGTCTATCACGCCGGGGTGGAGTTCGAGAACGTGGACGAGGCGACGCGCGACCGCGTGAAGGCGATGATCGCGACCTTCATCTCCCGCGCGCTCGAGGAGCAGAAGCTGAACGCACGCGGCGCCGTGCCGCAGCACGACGTCGCGAAGATGCCGATCTTCCGGCACGGCGGCCAGTTGACGGCGAACGCGAAGGACCGGAAAGAGGGGGCGGGCGTCACCGCCATGCCGATCACGCGCGTGACCGGCGAAGCCGGCTACCTCTGCTACATCCTCGAGCACAGCACCTGGCGGACGAAACGGACCCACGACCCCGGCCAGCCGGTGGACGGATTCACGATTTCGGCGCTCGAGGACACCCAGCAGGCGCAGCTTCTGTGCGACGCATATCAGCGGTCGGACCAGGAGGGGCGGCGCATGATTCAGCTCTTCGCGCAGCTCTCGATCGTGGAGGGCGAAGGTCTGGAATCTCGTTGATTCTTCGACCGTTGTAGCCCCCGCGATTGGGTGTTATCATTCGACGGCTTTCGAAGCAGTGAAACTATCGAAAGCGGCCGATTCGGCCGCTTTTTTTGTTGATGGGGCGTATGAACGGGTTGCCGGAGAGCGTCACGAGCGAAATTGAGAAGATCGTGGCATCCGAGGGGCTCGAGCTCGTCCATGTGGACTACAGGAGACAGGGCAGAGCGTACTTGCTGAGGATCGACGTCGACAAAGAGGGCGGAGTGACGCTCGACGATTGTCAGGTCGTCTCGCAGCAGGTGTCTGCGTGGTTGGATGTGGAAGATCCTGTTCCGGGGGAGTACGAGCTGCAAGTCTCGTCGCCGGGACTCGATCGGAAGTTTTACAGGGATTCGGATTATCAGAAATTCATCGGGCGGCTGGTGCGCGTGAAGACCTCGGCGGCAATTCGAGGGCTGCACGTCGTCGTCGGCCGTCTGAAGGAGTTCGACGGGAAGAAGATCGTAGTGACGGATCCGGCCATGAAGAAGGATGCCGACTACGAGATTCCGCTCGCGGACATCAAAGAGACGCGGCTCGAAGTCGAGATGTGACGCGAAGGATCGAAGAGCGATGTTCAACGACAAAGACATCAAAGCGCTGGCGTACGAAAAGGCAATCGAGCCGGACCGCGTCTATGCGGCACTCGAAGACGCCCTCTCCACCGCCGCGCGGAAGTACTACAAGACGCGGGAGCCGCTGGAAGCGCAGCTCGACCGCGCTACCGGCAGCGTGATCGTTCACGCCATCAAGGAAATCGTCCCGGACGAGAACGAGATCGAAGACCCCCAGGCCCAGTGGACGCTGGACCAGGCACGGAAGGTCGACCCGGCCGTGGAGGTCGGCGGAAAGCTGATTCTCACCTACATCACCAAGGAAGTCGTCGACGTCGTGAAGGATCCGCACACGCAGATCCGCACGTACGAGGCGCAGAAGATCGATCCGGAAGTGGAGCAGGGAGACGAGGTCAAGATCCCGCTCACGAAACCGCCCGACGAGCTCGGACGCATCGCCGCGCAGAGCGCCAAGCAGGTGCTCTACCAGAAGGTGCGCGAGGCGGAGCGCGAGAAGGTCTACAACGAATTCAAGGACAAGTACGGCGAGCTCGAAAACGGCTACGTGAAGCGTTTCGAGCGCGGCGACATGATCATCGATCTCAACGGCAAGACCGAGGGGATCATCCCGCGCTCGCAGCAGTCGCGCGCGGAGCGGTATTCACAGGGTGACCGCATCAAGGCGGTCATCATCGACGTCCACACGCAGCCGAAGGGCCCGCAGGTCGTGCTCTCGCGCACCGACCCGCGGCTGCTCATCAAGCTGTTCGAGATGGAAGTGCCGGAGATCTACGACGGCACGGTGGTCATCAAGGGTGCCGTCCGCGAGCCGGGCGAGCGCGCCAAGATCGCGGTGATGTCGCGCGAGCGCGACGTCGATCCGGTCGGCGCGTGCGTCGGCATGAAGGGCTCCCGCGTGCAGTCGATCATCCGCGAGTTGCGCGGCGAGAAGATCGACATCATCCCCTGGAATGACGACGTGGTCGTCTACGCCCAGAACTCCCTCGCCCCGGCGAAGATCACGCGCGTCTCGGTCACCAGCGACGAACAGGCGCACCGCCCGCACCTCGACGTCATCGTCGACAACGACCAGCTCTCGCTCGCCATCGGCAAGCGCGGGCTGAACGTCCGTCTGGCGGCCGAGCTGATCGGCGCGAAGATCGACATCAAGTCGGAAGAGGAAGTGAAGGGCGAGGTGGCCGACGCTCTCGCGGCGATGCTGCAGGAAGCGATGGCCGAGTCCCGCGCGGAGATCGACGTCCGCGAGATCGAGAACATGCCGGACGAATGGGCCGACAAGCTCTCCGCCGCCGGCTACGAGGATCTCGACTCCGTCATCAACGCCTCCGTGGAAGACCTCTCTGCCATCGACGGTGTCGACGAAGAGACGGCCACGCAGATGATCGAGCTCGCGCGCAAGCACGAGCAGGTCGCCGAGGCCGAGCCCGTGGGCGAGGAAGACGACGAAGAGTACGCCGAAGACGAGGAAGCCTCGCCGGAAGGCGAAGCGCAGGAAGAAGCCAAAGTGGAGTAGTCAGAGGTTAACCCGAGGGAGATTGAATGGCGGCAGCGAAATTCAAAGTGAGCGATATAGCGAAGCGGATGAACAAGTCCGAGAAGGACGTGATCTTCCAGCTTCAATCGCTCGGAGCGGATATCACGGACGCAAGCCAGGAGCTCGCGCCGGATGTCGTTCAGGCGCTCCTTACCGGCAAGAAGCTCACCACGCGCACCCGCAACGTCATCATGCGCGAGGACAAGCCGCTGCCGGAGAAGAAGAAAGAAGCCGTCAGGCCGCCGCGCCCGATCGTGCAGCCGCCGCAGCGGAAGAAGGTCGAAAAGCCGGTCGAAGAGGCTCCCGCCACTCCGCCGCCGCCGGCGGTCATCATCCCGGAGTTTATCCAGGCCGCCGAGGCCGAGGAGCGCGAAGCGCTCGAAGCGCCGGCTGAGGCGAAGCCGGCACCGAAGCCGAAGAAAATTGCAGCCGAAGCGCCCGCCGCTCCGGCAGCGCCTACGTCCGCCCCCGCTGCACCGCAGCCTATGGCAGCCGCTCCCCCTCCGCCTCCTCCGGCGCATGTGGACCGGCGGCCGACCGGCGCAACCGGTCCTCGCGCGCGTTCGCCGCAAGGTCCGCGTCCGAATTACGCCGGCCAGCAGCCGGTGGCGCGTCCCGGCGGATTCGGGCCGCGTCCCTCCGCTCCAGCGGGCGGGATGGCGGCGCGTGGCCCAGCCGGCCCCGGCGTTCGTCCGGCTGGTCCGGGTGCTCCTCGTCCGGCCGGTCCCGGAGGACGTCCGGCAGGTCCGGGCGGCGCTCGTCCGAGCGGTCCCGGAATGGGGATGCGCAGCAACGCCGGTCCCGGCCTTCGCGGCCCGGGCACGCGTCCGGGTGGCCCTCCGCCACCGTCGCCTCCGGGCGGTCTCATCATGCGCCGCAAGAAAGACGAAGAGGGCGGCGATCGCGAGAAGAAGAAACCGGCAGGGAAGGGCATCAAGAAGGCGCGCGAGGTCGAAGTCGACGACGCGCTGTTCACGAAGGGTCCCTTCTCCGGAACGCAGATCATTGCCGACGACCTCGGACCCGAGATCGTCATGCCGGAGGCCGGTGACGAGCCGAGCACTCCGCGCCGCAAGCACCAGCATGCGCAGCCGCATGCCGCGACGAGCCGGACGCTCCAGTTCGAGCGGCCGGTTGGAAAGGTCGCCTTGACGGAAGGCGTCACCGTCAAGGAGCTCGCCGAGAAGCTGAACCTCAAGGGCAATGACCTGATGCGCCACCTCATGATGAAGAGGGGGATCATGGCGTCGGTCAACCAGCCGCTGGGCGCCGAGCTTGCGCTGGAGATCGCGAAGGACCTCGGGATCGACGCAGCGATCGTCTCGTTCGAAGAGGCGGCCGAGCTGGAGTCGATGGAAAAAGCGTCGACTACCGGCACCGTGCCGCGCGGTCCGGTCATCACGGTCATGGGCCACGTCGACCACGGCAAGACCTCGCTCCTCGACGCGATCCGCGAGACCAACGTTGCCGGCGGCGAAGCCGGCGGCATCACGCAGCACATCGGCGCCTACCACGTCGAGAAGCGCGGCCGGAAGATCGTGTTCCTCGACACGCCGGGCCACGAGGCGTTCACGATGATGCGCGCGCGCGGCGCCCGCGTCACCGACATCGTCGTCCTGGTCGTCGCGGCCGACGACGGCGTCATGCCGCAGACGAAGGAAGCGATCGATCACGCCAAGGCAGCCAAGGTTCCGATGATCGTGGCCATCAACAAGATCGACAAGCCGAACGCGAACATCGAGCGCGTTCGCCGCGAGCTCGCCGACGCGAACGTGCTCGTCGAGCAGTGGGGCGGCGATGTCGTCTCCGTCGAAGTCAGCGCCGTCAAGAAGCAGGGCATCGACGATCTGCTCGACATGATCGTCCTCACGGCCGATCTCCTCGACCTGAAGGCGAACCCCGAGCTCCCGGCGAAGGGCGTCGTCCTCGAGGCGCGCAAGGAGACCGGACGCGGCGTCGTCGCGACGGTGCTCATCCAGGACGGTACGCTCGAGATCGGCGATCCGTACTTCTCCGGCTCGACGTTCGGCCGCGTTCGCGCGATGACCGACGAGCGCGGACAGCGCATCAAGGAAGCAGGTCCCGCGACGCCGGTGCAGCTGACCGGATTCGACGACGTGCCAAATGCCGGCGACACGCTCCAGGCGGTCGACGAAGAGTCGGAAGCGCGCATGATCGGCCAGATGCGCCAGGAGAAGGCGCGCGAGGCGATGCAGCAGAAGGCGTCGCGCATGTCGCTCGACCAGCTCTTCCAGAAGATGCAGCAGGGCGAGACGAAGGAGCTCAACGTCATCGTCAAGGCCGACGTGCAGGGTTCCGTCGAGGTCCTCGGCGACACGATCCGCAAGCTGTCGAACAACGAGGTGAAGGTCAGCGTGATCCACTCCTCGGTCGGCGCCATCTCGACGAACGACATCCTGCTCGCCACCGCCTCGGACGCGATCGTGGTCGGCTTCAACGTCCGCCCCGAGCGCAATGCTGCGGAGCTGGCGGACAAGGAAGGCGTCGACGTCCGCCTCTACACGGTCATCTACAACCTCGTCGACGAGCTGAAGGCCGCGATGACGGGCCTCCTCGATCCGAAGTTCCAGGAAGTCTTCCAGGGACGCGCCGAGGTGCGGAACACGTTCAAGGTGCCGAAGGCCGGGCTCATCGCCGGCTGCATGGTCGTAGACGGCACGATCCCTCGTACCGCGACCGTCCGCCTGCTGCGCGACAACCGCGTCATTTACGAAGGGAAGATCGGGTCGCTGCGGCACTTCAAGAACGACGTCAGCGAAGTGCGCCAGGGCTTCGAGTGCGGCATCGCCATCGAGCGGTTCCAGGACATCAAGGTCGGCGACGTCATCGAAGCGTTCAAGGTCGAGAAGCTCGAGCCCACGCTCGTGCAGTAAAAAGTAGGGCGGGCGTAAGCCCGCCCTACGTCAGATCTTGATCGCGCCCTTGTTCGCGTCGAGCCATCCCGCGAAATCCTGCAGCTGCGGGTTCAGTTCGCGCGAGAACGCCACGTCGCGCGGCTTCCGGAAGTCGTCCTCGAAGTCGCGGTAGAACTGGAACATGTTGCCGAGGTCGTCGGCGCCGGGGAAGCCGAATCCGCGGTAGGTGGCGGGATCGACCGCGTTGTAGCGCACTTCCTCGCCGAACGCCTTCGAGAAGCCGGCCGCCATCTCGGCGCCGCTGACATGCTCGCCGGCGATGCCGACGCGCTTCCCGATCAGCTCCGGACGTTTGAACATCGCGTACGCGCAGCGGCCGATGTCCTCAGCAGCGATGCTCGGCATCTTCGACTCGCCGAGCGGGAACGTGATCGCGAGCTTGCCGTCGGCGCCGCGCGCGGGACCCATGCCGAAGTAGATGAAGTTGTCCCAGTAGAACGACGTGAGAAGGTACGTGGTCGGGACGTCGAGCTCGCGGAACGCCGCGTCGCCTTCACCCTTCGCGTCGAAGTGCGGCACTTTGTAGTGCTCCATCAGCGTCGGCATCCGGTCGTCGCTCAGCGGAATCCAGTTGCGCGTGTCTTCGAGGGTCGACCAGACGACGTGCCGCACCTCGGCGTCGTGTGCCGCGCGCGCCATGTTGTGCGCGTGCTGCAGCTCTTTCTCGGGCGAGAAGTGCGCCCAGTAGAACGTGACGCAGTACGCGCCGTACGCGCCGTCGAACGCGCGGCGGAGGGTGTCGGTGTCCTCGACGTCCGCCTGAACGACCTCGGCGCCGGCCGCGGCGAGCGCCTTGGCTTTCTCGGAATCGGGGTTGTGGGTGATCGCACGAACGGCGAATCCGCCATTCGGATCGGCGAGGATCGCGCGGACCAGGCCGCCGCCCTGTGCGCCGGTAGCGCCTACGACTGCAATGATTTTCTTTTCGCTCATGATCGGTAACTATACGGTGAATGCTGGTGACGGTTGCCCTCTTCGAGCTGCACATCGAGTTCGCGCAAAGCCTGAAGGAAAAGCGGATGGTGGTGAAGTCGCTGATCGGCAAACTCCGCCACCGTTTCGAGATCTCGGCGAACGAGGTCGGGCTGCACGACGTCCATCAGCGGGCGCGGATCGCGGTGTCGCTCGTGACGCTCGATCACGCCACGAGCGACGCGCTGCTCGATAGAATCCGCACGTTCGTCGAGACCAACACCGACGCGCGGATGACCGGCTGGACGAGCGAGCAGCTCGATTTCGACGAGATGGCGGATCTGACATGAAGAAGACTCGCAGGACTTCCCGAGTGGGCGAGATGGTGCGGGATGCACTCGTGGAGGTGCTTCGCCACGATCTGAAGAACGTCGACATCGGCTTCGCGTCGATCACCGGCATCGACGTCAGTCCCGACCTCCACTTCGCCCGCGTCTACATCAGCGGCTTGAACGAGGAGCAGACGCGGGATGCCGTCGAGCAACTGCAGCATGCCCGCGGCGCCGCCCGCCGCTTCCTCGGCCAGCGCATCCGCCTCCGCCACACGCCGGAGCTCGACTTCAAGTTCGACGACACGTCGATGCGCGCCAGCCGGATCGAGTCGATCCTTCAGGACGTGACTCAGGAAGGGGCGGAGCCGGACGTTCCGGAACCGGACGACGACGAGAGCTGACGGACGAAGACCGTCTTCCGCAGGTACGCCAGCTCCGCGATCGATTCCTCGATGTCCGACAGCGCGCGGTGGACTTCCTGCTTCTTCGGCGGTTTGAAGCCCTTCCCGTACCACTCGCCGGCGAGCAGCTTGATCGAGCTGACGTCGACGACCTTGTAGTGCAGGAACTCGTGCAGCTGCGGCATGTACTTCGCGAGGAACCGCTTGTCCTGGCCGATCGAGTTGCCGCAGAGGGGCGCCGTCCGCTTGTAGCAGTGCTTGCGGATGAAGCTCAGCGTCTTCTTCTCCGCCTCGGCCGCGGTGACGCCCTGCGTCCGGACGCGGTCGAGCAAGCCGCTCTTTTTGTGCGTGCGCCGGTTCCACGCGTCCATCCCGGCCAGCCGCGCCTCGCTCGTGCGGATCGCGAATACCGGCCCGTGCTCGATGATGTTGAGGTCGTAGTCGGTGATGATCGTCGCGATCTCGAGCAGCGTGTCGACCGACGGCTCCAGCCCGGTCATCTCGCAGTCGATCCAAACCATCCGTTTCTTGCTTCGCTTCGGCATGCGTGAATGTTAATCAGTGGAAGGTCGTGCCGACCATATTTGCACCGCAGATTCCCCCGATGAGACCGATGATGCAACCGCCGCAGAGAAGACCAGCGGCAAATCCGGGAGTGCTGCGCCTCGAGAGCAGACCGAAGATGATCAGCAGTGCTCCGGCGGTGATGCAGAGAAGAAAACCGAAGAACGCGTTGAGAAGGCCCATCGCCACGGCGCCGAGAAAGATGTTCGCGAATCCACCGCACACCAACGCGATGAAGAGACCTCCGATGAAGCCAATCCAATTGAATGGCGGGGCCGGTGCTTCTGTCATCGTACTGCCCACTCCTTTAACGGCGCGAGACGGCTCGCCTCGAGGTCGTCCCGGTAGAAGAGGTTGAACGTGTCGAACGGGATGAGACGCCCGTCCGGGTGAACGATGTGGATGCAGCTCTTCTTCACCGAGCGCAGGTCGAACGACTGCGCATCGATGAACTCGACGATCAGGAGGCGGAAGACGTTCGCGTACCCGATGTCACCCTGGACGCGCGGCAGACAGCAAAGAAGATCCTTCAGCTTCTCCGGCTGCTCCTCCGACCCGAGCGCGGTGGAGAAGAGGTTGAGGAAGGCCTTCCGTGTGGCCGGATCCTGCTCGAAGATGATCGTGTTGCGGCTGCCGTTGATCAGCGCATCGCGGCCGACCATCGACGTGAGGGGTACGACCGAACCCTCGCCGCCCTTGAACGCGTAACCCATGCAGAGCGAGTCGGGATGGCACGGCACGGGAACGAGATCCTCCGCGGCGAAGACGGACGACTGCTCCAGCACTTTGCGCCGCACCTCGGATAGCGTGAGGCGGTTGGTCGCGTCGCTGTAGCCGTCGAGACGTCCCGCGACCTGCACCGGCTGCAATGTGACGCCGCGGACGCACGGCTGCTTCAGCGCGAAGTCGAGGATCTCGCCGATCTCGTCGTCGTTCACCCCGCGTTGCAGCGTCACGACCAGCGTCGTCGAAATGTCGAGCGCGTTCAGGCGATCGAGCGCCTGCATCCGGATCTCGCGCAGATCGCCGCCGCGGATCGTCTTCAGCGGCTCGGGCCGCAGCGAGTCGAACTGCAGATAGATCTCGAACGCCGGTTTGTACGACGCGAGCCGCTCCGCAAACTCCGGCTCGCGCGCGATCCGCACGCCGTTCGTGTTCACCATCAGGTGCCGGATCGGACGGCGTTTCGCGGCGTCGAGGATCGCGAAGAATTCCGGATGGATCGTCGGCTCGCCGCCGGAGATCTGGACGACGTCCGGTTCCCCCTCATTCGCCACGACCGCGTCGAGCATCGACTCGACGACGGCGAGCGGCCGGTGCTGCTGCTGCCGTTCCGGCCCGCTTCCCGCGTAACAGATCGGGCAGCGGAGGTTGCAGGCGTCGGTGATCTCGACCAGCGTGAGGCAGCTGTGCTGTTCGTGGTCGGGGCAGAGGCCGCAGTCGTACGGGCAGCCGTAGTGGACCGGCGTGTTGCGGCGGAGTGGCATCTCCGGCGGCTTGATGTAGACCTCGCGGCATTGCCGGTAGTAGGCGACGTCGTCGGAGATGAGCACGCGCTCCGACCCGTGGTCGCGGCAGTGCTTCAGCATCCAAACGCGTTCGTCCTGAAAGACGATCTTGCCGTCAGTCTTGCGGAAGCACGTCGGGCAGATCGACACGACGGCGTCGTAGTAGAGGTACGGCCGCACTGCGCTCGTCATTGGAGAAGACGAGAGCATAGTAGATCAGTCCGCCGGCGCAGGCCCACTGAATCGCCGTCAGGTGCAGGAAGAGCGGCGGCGGATCGGGCTTGAGGAAATCGACGAACAGCCGGAACGCAAAGTACGACGCGAGAAACACCGCGAACGCGTCGCCGCTCCGCTTCGATCGCTGCCGCACCCACTCGGTGACCGGTGCGAGCAGGAGCAGGAATGCGATCTCGTAGAGCGCGACGGGGTGCCGTTTCACGGGATCGCCCATCGCGATTCCCCACGGCAACGTCGTCGGGTTTCCCGCGGTGTGGTCGAGCGGACCGGTGAGAAAGCAGCCGATGCGTCCGATCGACGTCGCCGCGATGAGCGGCAGCACGAAGAGGTCGCCCGTCGAGCGTGTGACGCCGAGGATCTTCTTCGCGAGCTCGACGCCGATCAGACCACCGGCGAGGCCGCCGACGATCGTCTTTCCCTCGAAGCCAACCAGCAGGCGGCTTCCGATCAGGGCGCCCGCCGCCGCAGCTGCGAAAATCGCCGCGCGGGTCTGGTCCGGAACGCCATCGCCGCGACGCCGCCGGACGGCGACGAATACGCAGACGCCGGCGACATAGCCGAGGATCTCGAACAGCGAGTGGATCACCCGATCAGGATAGCCGGTAGAATCCGCGCCGCGTATGCAACCTCGCCAAGCACGTTTCGACGGCATCCTCCTGGTCGACAAGAAAACCGGTATCACCTCTCACGACGTCGTGGACAAGGTCCGGCGCCGGATCGGCGTGAAGAAGGCCGGGCACACCGGGACGCTCGATCCGCTCGCGACCGGTCTTCTCATCCTCTGCATCGGCAAGGCGACACGCCTCCAGGCGTACCTGATGGGGATGGAGAAGACGTACGAAGGGACGATGCAGTTCGGCTGGGCGACCGATTCGTACGACGCGGCCGGGGAGCCGGCCGGCGAGGCGAAAGAAGCGAGCGTCGAGCACATCGACTTCGAGCCGCTCCTCGCGCGGTTCCGCGGACAGATCGAACAGATGCCGCCCGCGTTTTCGGCGAAGAAGATCGACGGCGTCCGCGCCTATGAGATGGCGCGCAAGGGTCAGGAAGTGAAGCTGACGCCGAAGCAGGTGACGATTTACGAGTACGAGATCACCGGCGTCCGCGGCTCGACCGCGCAGTTTCGCGTCCGCTCGTCGGCGGGGACGTATGTCCGCTCCCTGGCGCACGATCTCGGGATCGCGGCCGGCGTTCCGGCGCATCTGAAGGAGCTCCGCCGCACCGCGATCGGAAACTTCCGGGTCGACGATGCGATCGCGTTCGAGGCGCTCGATGCTTCCGCCCCGGACGCGATCCTCGCGCCGCCGCAGTACCAGCCGCTGTCGGACATCGACCTGCCGCTCGAGAAGATCCGCATCGACTGGCCGCAGCAGGCGAAGCTGATGAGCGGGCAGTCGTTCATCCTGACCCCTCCGGTGCCGCTGCATGTCGCCGACCTGATCGCGCTCGGCAATCCGCACGATCAGCTCGTCGCGATCGCCGAGGTGTTGAACGTGCTGCGGGAGGGCGGGCCGGTCGAGGTGAAGCCGAAGGTCGTGCTGGCGGGATGAACTTCAGCGCAGATAGCCGAGGGCGCGCAATCGCCGGACCGTTTCGGGGTCGAGCGGCTTTCCGGTCCGGTTGTGGGGTGTCAGGCGCGCGACGGCTGTGATCGCAGCCTGCAACGGGGCGACGACTTCGGCCGGGACTGTCCCCGCGAGATCGTGCTCCTCATTCGGATCGTTACGGATGTCGAACACATGCGGCGTCCCTGCTTCGACGATGAGCTTGTATTCGCTGCCGACCGCCGCGCGGATTGCGCGGAGCGGGCCGCGGCGGGCCGTGAAGCCTTCGCTGATGGCGATTCTCGATTGAGGCGCGGGATGCTGGAGCGACGTCCCGAACTGCTCGCCGAGGACAGTCCCGTATAGGTCGGTGAGCGCGACAGGTTCCGTGCGGAGTGCGCCGGCGGTCTGCCGCGGAAACTTGATCAACAGCGGGATATGAACCGCGTCCTGATAGACGGAGTTGCCGTGTCCGATGAAGCCTTTGTCACCGAACGCCTCGCCGTGATCCGAGGTGATGATGATGAGCGTGTTGTCGTATGCGCCGTTTCGCCAGAGTGTCTGAATCAGCTCACCGACACGATCGTCGACGAACGTGATCGCCGCGTCGTATTGCGAGATGAGCAGCGCGCGGGCGGCGGGCGAGACGTCGAGGTGGCCGTGCAGCATCTCGTCCATGAACCGGTCCGTCAGCGGTTCGATCCGCACGCCCCGACTCCCTGGCGGCGCGTAGGGCGAGTGGGCGTCCATGAAGTTGACGAAGAGAAAGAACGGATGGTCGCCGCGGATGGCTTTGCCGGCGACCGCCGAGGCGATCGCCTCGATCTCGTCGGCGCGGCGGCAGTGGAGGAGTTGCGCGTGCCAGGCGAACTGGCGCAAAGCATCGCGGGGTGTGTAGCGGACGTCGTCTTCGATGCGCGCGTCGAGGTAGTGGAAGCCGCGATCGAGTCCGAACG
>DASXIH010000121.1:0-2642 GCA_036498125.1 Thermoanaerobaculia bacterium | reverse complement strand
CGTCACTGGAATCAGTTCAGCCGCGACGGGTGGTCCTTCAGGACGCCGCGCTTAAGGATGGTGCGGAAGTAAAATCGACGCCAGAGACCTTAACGACGGCCTGCCACGCGGCTTCCTGGTTGGTGCAATCGTGGAAGTGCGGGTGGCGCATCGCCTCGATCGGGCCGGTCAGCTTCTTCGGGGCCGAGGCGAAGAATTGCCCGGATAGGTCGGTTCCGAATTTAGATGCCTGAAGGTACCGACGAGCCGCGGCCTCCGGCGTCTGAGTCATGCCGGGGATGAGCTTCACAAGTGGGATGAACACGTACTTCAAGACTGCGGGAGCGTTTCGCGACGCCTTGGTGTCGGGCGCGCTGCCGGGAGCGACGGCGTATACGGCCATGCCGGAGGGCAGCCGGCGTGCCAGCGCCGCCGCCCACCAAGCGATGATGAGCTTCGCATCGGCATAAGCCCGGTTGGCGTTGTACCTCACGCTAGGCCCCCCGCGCAGCAGGGCTTCCATCGCGGCACTTCGGTTGCCCTTGTGATGCATGGCTGCGAGGGCCGCCACGTCGGTGAAGCTGAACATGGGGACGTCGCCTCGGGCAGGTTCCGCGCCGGCGATAACAATTCGCGCTTCCGGTCTCAGCAGGTTGGCGTGGAGTAAGCCGACAGTCAGTTGATGATGGCCGATAAGCGGGGCTTCAGCCGCCTCGACGCCCGCCGCAGTGACGACCTGGTTCTTCCCCGGGACCATGCCTGCATTGAGCAGCAGCAAATCGATCGGCTGCCCTCGCTTGACGAGCTCGGCGAGGGCGGACTGAACGCTGGATGGCGTGTCCAGATCCAGCTCCAGCGGCGTGAAGACCTGTCGTTTGGTCTCAGCCGCGAGCTGCGCGGCTGTTTCCTGAACGCGAGCCAAGCTGCGCCCGGTCACGATGATCTGGCGCCAGCCCTCTCCGGCAAGAGCGCGGGCCGCCGCATAGCCAAGCCCGGAGGTGGTGCCGGTCACGAGCGCGACCGAATGTGTCATGGAAGTCTCCGTGGTGAAGGATGAAGGTCGTGCGGCTTTTCCGGTGAACTCATCCATTTTGTGCCCTCTGTTCATCTGTCTTGCGGGATTACGAACTGCAGCGTACGATACTCATGACGGCAACGCAAGGAATTTCGTACTCGATGGTAACTAATACTTCGAAGCGCGCTCCAGGACGTCCGAAAGGCTTTATCCCGGACGAAGCACTCGACCGTGCCGTCGAGATGTTTTGGGAGCATGGGTATGAAGGAGTCGACGTGGATCGGATCGCGCGCGCTGTGAACGTCACGAAGCCCGCGCTATACCGAGCCTTCGGGGACAAGTCCACCCTGCTGCTCAAGGCAGTCGAGCGCTACGCGCTGACCTATGGAGCCCCCAAAATGGCAGCTTTTCAGGCGGAGCCGGACATCCACAAAGCCGTGACCGCCTTTTGCGAGGCTACCGTGAACATCGCTACTGGCGACGCTCGCGGCGGCTGCATGATGGCCGCCGCCGCCGTGGGTCAGTCGGAGCGAGTAACGGAGATCCGTTCCTGGCTCGCGAAGAACCTCACCGCATCCGCCGATATTTTCGCGAAGCGTTTCGAAAAGGAGATGAAGGCGGGCCGCCTCACTCGCACGCCCTCCGCGAAGGTGCGAAGCCGTGCGCTCGTGGACTTACTGCAGGGTCTGCAGCTTCGCGCAAAGGTTGGGGTGACGCGCGAGCAGTTGCTGCAAGACGCCCGAAGTTATGTGCCACTCATTCTTGGCGACTAAAAGCACACGAAGCATCAGCACTTCCGCGAGCCAGTCGCGTCGATCCAGTTGACGGATACTCGGTCATTGCCTGGGAACGGACGCGAACCGCTTCGCCGACGGGGACTGTTAATACGTGGGTCGCAGGTTCGAGTCCTACTGCCGGAGCCATTTTCCCCACCTGCGTTCAGCAAAACGCTTGTTCGGTCGTTCCCCGGTTGAAAGGAGCGACCCATTCCTCTCGCCCAGCTCCCGGACAGCCGTCGCGCGATCCTCACGGAGCTCAAGAATCGCGGCGTGGCGACCATCGCGCAACTCGCTGGTGTGTTGCAGCTTACGGGCGAAGCGGTGCGGCAGCAGCTCCTGCAGCTCCACCGTGAAGGGTGGGTTGCGAACGACATCCCGAAAGGCGATCGCCACCGTACCGGACGTCCGGCCTCCGTCTTCCGGCTCACTCCGGCAGGCGACCACCTCTTTCCGAAATCGTACGACCAGCTCGCGAGGAACCTGCTCGCGTTCGCCGGCGACGATCCGCTCGGGCATCTCACCGAGGCCAAAGTGAAGGCCGGCGAACCGTCGCTGCGCGACCTTCCGCTCGCGGCGAAGGTCGACGCGTTGAAGTCGCTCTACAGCAGCGACGATCCGTACATGTCCGTCGAGGCGACGCGGGACGGCTATCGGCTCATCGAGCGCAACTGCCCGTACTACAACGTCGCGATGGAGAACGCGTCGATCTGCAGCGTCTCGGTCGACGTGCTCACGCGACTTCTCGGCGTCCGCGTCGAGCGCGAAGAGACGTTCCAGGACGGCGACGGCCGCTGCGCGTTCCGGATCTTCGCGAATCAGCCAGCCAAATAGCTGATCCAGACCGTCTTGATGTTCACGAACTCGCGGAT
>DASXIH010000120.1:0-2574 GCA_036498125.1 Thermoanaerobaculia bacterium | reverse complement strand
CGCTCATCGTGGATATCGACGAGATGTCGCGTACCGACTTCGAGCCGGCGGACTTCGCCGCCATCGTCGCGCGCGTCGATCGCCTCTTCGGAACGAACGTCGACGGCGAGTTCGCGGAGAAGTACGTTCCGATCCTGCAGCGCGACGTGGAAGTCGCGATCGCGCACGCCGCAGTGCGGCCGTCGATCGCGAAACTGCGCGGCGATTCGTAACACGCGTGCAGTCGGGGTTGGCGTCGTAGCTGCACTGGCTGCCTTCCGTGCAGCCCCGGGTGGTCGTGCTCGCTCTCGTACTCGCCGTGCTGCTCGCCGCTACCGCGCGAGCCGACGTAGTTCGCATCCTCGATAAAGATCAAGAGGCGGCGCAGGCGCGCGTAGACCTGATCCGGGAGGCGCACGACCGGATCGAAGTCCTCTACTTCATCGCGAAAGACGACCGCGTCTCCGCCGCGATGCTTCAGCTCCTGCGCGATGCGCGCCGCCGCGGTGTCAGCGTCCGGATGGTCATCGACGGGAGCTTCCGCCGCATCCCGAAAGGAATCCTCACCCATCTGCGCGACGAGGGCGTGGTCGTCCGCACCTATCATCCGTTCGACCTGCGGCATCCGACCTGGATCGATCACCGGATGCACGACAAGCTGATCGTCGTCGACGGGAAGCGCTACATCACCGGCGGCCGGAACCTCGACGAGTCGTATTTCGGTCTCAGCCCGAAAATCAATTACCGCGACATCGATATCTATGTCGACGGCGCCTCGGCCGCCGATGCGGAGCAGCGTTTCGAGCAGGTGTGGAGCAGCCGGGACGTCGCGAATCTCCACGGGCACGTCACGCGGCGCGCCAAACGCGACGCCGCGGAGCACCTGGGCGACTCGCTCGAAGCGATGGTCAAGAGCAAGTTCATCGACCTCGGTCCCGCACGGAACTGGAGTGAAGGAGCCCTCAAAGACGGCCCGGTGCGGTTCATCGCGGGGCATGGCATCGGCGGCGAGATGACGCCGCTCCTCACTGCGGCGAAAGAGTCGATCGTCATCGAGTCGCCCTACTTCATCCCGCCGCAGTTCCTCCGCGATTTGCTGCTGAAGAAACTGGCGGAGGGGGTACGCATCACCGTCGTGACGAACTCGGTACGTTCCACCGACGGACTGCTGCCGCAGGTCGGATACCTGAAGTACCGCGGCACTCTCGCGCACGCCGGCATCGACTTCCACGAGTACAAGGGGCCGGACTGCCTGCACGGGAAAGTCATCATCATCGACGGACGCGTGTAGATGGTCGGTTCCTACAACATCGATCCGCGCTCGGAGTACCTGAACACCGAAGTGATGGCGATCGCCGAAAACGAAGAGCTCGCGCGCGAGCTGCGGCAGTTGATCGACCGTCACATCGAGAACGCCTGGACGATTCAGACGGCTCCTTCCGCGCCGGCGTTGCGCGTCATGGCGATCGAGATGTTGATGCCGATTCTCGAACACCAGTTGTGATGTTGCGCTCGTCGTTTCTTCTTCTCATCCTCCTTGCCGGTCCCGTCTTCGCGGATCAATTCGAGATCACGAAACCGGACGTCACGCATCCGCGCGCCGTCCGCAGCGACATCGTCTTCCAGCCCGGCGACGGGGTGATCGTGCACGCCGGCGGGTGCGTGAACGTCGGCGGCGGCGATTGGCGCGACTACGTCGCGCCGGCCGGAAAGGACAGCGACCGCCTCTATCACGGCCGGATCAACATCCCGGGAGCGACGGCCGGTCTCGTCAGGCTTGGCACCGTCGTCGACAAGCCGCTCTACGTGAGCATGGTGCCGCCGCATCGTACGGGACCGCTCGCGCTCGAGATCGGCTACGACGCCGAAGACTACTCGCGCGTGAGCTACGACGGTCCCATGAGCGGCGGCTGCTCGGCGCCCGCATGGATCCGGATCGAGCGGACCGCGCAGTCGGCGACGGGCGAGCCGGCGGCGAGTCCCGCTCCCGTGGCGCCGCTCGACCTCTCGTGGCACTCGGTCGACGACAACTACCTTCCGGCCAATCCCGATTGGAACTACCACGAGAAAACCGGGAAGCTCGTGAACAGCCACCTCATGTGCGGCGACTTTGCGAAGGGCGAAGACGGACGAAGGGCATGGGTGAACTCGCCCCGGTGCACGCAGTGGGATACCGACGTCGACGCGGCGGCTTTTTCCCACGTGTGGTGTGGCATGGTCCTCACGCACATGTTCTCCGGGGCGATTCGGGGTCACGCGAATTGGGCCGCGGCCTACTTCGACGCGCGCGTCTACTACGAAACCAAGACGCTCGACGCCGATTACGACTTCGGCATTGATACGAACGAGCACGCCGTCGCGGCGGGCAACGACGTCTACAAAAGCCTGAATCGCAGGGTCATCCACGGCGAGTTCTCCAGCCACGAGGTCACCGGCCACATGCGTCGGAGGTGTGGCGACGACGCGACGTGGTGGGAGCGGTTCCGGTGCGCAGACAAGAGCCGCGCGGGCCCGGCGCGTCTGATGAACGGCAAGCGCGCGAAGATCATCGGGCTGCTGAATTTCGATAACGAGCATTTCAACGCTCAGGGAGCG
>DASXIH010000119.1:0-1840 GCA_036498125.1 Thermoanaerobaculia bacterium | reverse complement strand
CATCGATGAACCCGGCGACGTTCTTGGGGTGCTCGATCTCGCTGATCATTCGAAGCACCTGTTCGTTCGCACCACCGTGCAGCGGCCCGTAGAGCGCCGCCACCCCGGCGGCAATCGCCGAGAAGGGATCGACCTGCGACGAGCCGACGGCGCGAACCGCGCTCGTCGAACAATTCTGCTCGTGGTCGGCGTGCAGGATGAACAGCACTTCCAGCGCCTTCACGAATACCGGATTGCCCTCGTACCTCGACTCCGACATCCGGGCCACCATCGAGAGAAAGTTCTCGACGTAGCTCAAGTCGTTGTCGGGATAGATGAACGGCAGTCCCTTGATGTGCCGATAGCAGAAGGCGGCGAGCGTCGGCAGCTTGGCCAGCAGGCGAATGATGGAAATGTCTCGCGACGCCGGATCGTGGATGTTCTTTGCCTCCGGATAGAACGACGACAGCGCCGCCACGGCCGAGCAGAGCATCGCCATCGGGTGCGCGTCGTAGCGAAAGCCCTGCAGAAACGTCTTGATGTTCTCGTGCACGTACGTGTGGTACGTGATGTCGTGCACCCACTTGTTGTATTCGTCCTGCGCGGGCAGCTCGCCGTGACGAAGCAGCCATGCGACTTCTAGAAAGGTGCTCTTCTCCGCGAGCTGTTCGATCGGATAGCCGCGGTATTCGAGGATGCCTTTGTCGCCGTCGATGAACGTGATGGAGCTGCGGCACGACGCGGTGTTCATGAACGCCGGGTCGTACGTCATCAGCCCGAAATCGTCGTCGCTGACCTTGATCTTTCGCAGATCGAGCGCCTTGACCGTGCCGTCGGTGATCGGTAGCTCGTACGTCTTTCCCGTTCTGTTATCGGTGATGGTGAGTGTCTCGGCCACTTTGTTTCCGGTGCCTCCGTAGTCCGCGGCGAATCTATCACTGAATAGTCCTCGGTCCTCGGTCCTCAGTCCTCGGATTTATGCAGGCGATGTTCGCGGCCTCGTCCGAGGACTGACGACCGAGGACCGAGGACTACTCCAGGTCGCCCGATTCGGCCAAACTTCGCGTCACCGCGACGATCGCGGCCGTCTCGGCGCGGAGGCGGCGTGCTCCGAGGCGGCGGAACCGCGCGCCGGACGTTCGCGCGAGCTCCAGCTCGTGCTCGCTCCATCCGCCTTCGGGGCCGATGAAGAGCATTTGCGCTTCGGGGGACGCATCGGCCGACGGCGAAGCGTCGGTGTCGGCGTCGAAGATGATTTTGATGCCGGGGCGCGCCATCGCTTCGAGATAGGGGATGGGTGATTCGAGCTGGGGCGTCCGGGCGCGTCCGGACTGCTTCACCGCTTCGAAGAGGATGCGGTACCATCGCTCCTGCTTCCCGCGGTAGCGCTCAGGGCGGATCTCGACACGCTCCGTGACGATGGGGAGGATCGTTCGCACGCCGAGTTCGGTCGCCTTCTGGAGCACCAGCTCGAAACGGTCGAGGGCGATGATCGCCATCGCGAGCGTGATCGACATGCGCGCCTCGCGCGCGTCGATCATCGAGAGCACGTTGACGACGAGCTGATCGTTCGCAGCTGCCGTGATCACGCCGTGCGCCGCGATTCCTTTGCCGTCGAACAGCTCCACCTCTTCTCCTTCGCGGACGCGGACCACGCGCAGCGCATGGTGCAGCTCGTCGCCGCGAATCGCGATCCGGTCTCCGGGCGCGAACGGGTCAGGCGTGTAGATCCTGTGTCTCATAGCCGCGGATCGTCGGGAGCAACAACAACGCCGGGATGCCGAGGAGAACCGTGAGCCAGAAGTACGCCGGATAGCCGGCGTGCTTGGCAATGTAGCCGCTCGCGCTGGCGATGATCGTT
>DASXIH010000118.1:0-6010 GCA_036498125.1 Thermoanaerobaculia bacterium | reverse complement strand
CGAGGAGCTCGGGAACGATCCGCTCGTGGTCGGGGTAGAGCGTCGGATGGGCGATGGAGAGGACGCCGCCGGCGTCGTGGATCAGCGATACCGCCTCCTCGATCGTGAAACGCGCCTTCTCGACGTACGCTGGTTTGCCGGTGCCGAGGAGCTTGTCGAACGCCTCGCCGATGGAGGCGACGTAGCCGCGCTCGACGAGTGCGCGTGCGACGTGCGGGCGTCCCAGGGCGCCGCCGGCCGCGAGCTGTTCGACGCGCTCGAGCGAGATGTCGTATCCGAGGGAGCGGAGCTTCTCGACGATTTGCTGGCCGCGTTGCTGGCGCACTTCGCGGAAGCGGCGCAGGCGTTCGTCGATCCGCTCGTCGAACGTGTTGAACGCGTACGCGAGGATGTGGATGTCAGCGCCGTCGTAGCCGCAGGAAAGCTCCGTCGCCGGGATGAGGGTGACGTGGCGCTCGTCGGCGTAGCGCTTCACCTCGAAGTAGGCGGCGATATTGTCATGGTCGCTGATGGCGACGATGTCGAGGCCGCGCTCCCGCGCGAGGTCGATCACCTCGCGCGGCGAGCGCGTTCCGTCGGAGTGGTATGTATGAAGATGAAGGTCGGCGAAGCGCGTCAAATCGCCTTGGCCGCCTTCTTCAGCTTCTTCGAGCCGGCCATCAGCGCGCCCTTCGCGGCGTTGCGCGCCGCCTTCTTCGCGTCGTTGATCTTCGGCTCCGCGGCTTTCGCGATCTTCTTCGCCTGCTTGGCGACCGCCTTCTTCGCGTCCTTGATCTTCGGCTTGGCAGCCTTGGCGATCTTCTTCGCCTGCTTCTGGACCGCCTCGATTACCGGCTCGGCCGCATCCGCCGCCTTGTCCACGAGATTCGCTGCCGCCTTCTTTACCTGTTTCGCCTTGAGGGCCATGGGTGTCCTCCTTCGCAGGGCGCATTCTAGCGGGACGGTAGGGAAATCGCGCGCCGCGGCTCTCCTAGATCATGACCACCATCAGCTTTCACGTCGTCGACCTGTACCACAACGACAACGTCACCAGCTTCGCCGACGCGGCGGCTGCCGGAACGTGGGGCATCATCCACAAGGCGACGACCGGCGGGACCGGGACCGATCCCGCGTATGCGGGACGGCGGCAGCAGGCGCTCGATGCCGGATTGCTGTGGGGCGCGTATCACTGGGGGACGGCGCACACGCCGGTATCCGATCAGATCGACAACTTCCTCAACATCGCGCAGCCGGATGCGAACACGCTGCTCGCGCTCGACTACGAGGAGACTGACGGGAACCAGATGACGCTCGACCAGGCGCGCGAGTTCCTCACGCTCCTTTACGAACAGCTCGGCCGCCAGGCGGTGCTGTACAGCGGAGGACTCGTCAAGCAGCAGCTTGGGAACAAGGTCGATCCATTCTTCGGGTCGCACCGGTTGTGGCTCGCGCAATACGGGACGCTCTCGCCGAAGGTGCAGAAGAGCTGGAAGAAATACTGGCTGTGGCAGTACACCGACTCCACGACCGGAACGCAGCCGAGCAGCATGGCCGGCATTCCCGGCGACGCGGATGGCAATCTCGATTGCAATTCCTATCTCGGTACGCGTGAGCAACTCGCGGCCGAGTGGGCATCGTAACCAGCGCCGTCCGGCGTGTTCCTTGCTGTTCGCGCGAGCAGGAGAACACATGTTGAAACGAATCATTGGAGTGATCACGTCGTTGCTGTTGACCGGGATCGGCGGTTCCACCGCCGTGGCGCAGGTGGGAGTCTCGGTCAACGTGCCCGGACTGCAGATCCGCGTCGGCCATACTGCTCCGCCACGTTTGCGGCACGAGCGCGTGCCGCCGCGTCCGTATCGGGATGCCGTCTGGATCCCCGGCAGCTGGGATTGGACGGGGAATCAGTGGGTCTGGATTTCAGGCCGATGGGAACGTGCCCAACATCGCGGTACGTGGGTGCAGGCGCGTTATGTACGCGAAGGCAACGGATGGCGGTACGAGCCGGCGCACTGGTCGTCACAGCGGCTGGTCGAGAGCGATGAGTACCATCGCTGGCACAACGACCAAAATCACGATCGGGATCACAGGCACCAGTAACGACAGGGTTCATGGGCCGGCCACGCGCCGGCCCATGCCTACACCGTCGGCTCTTCTACGACTGCCATCCCGCTCACGACGTCGTCGCACCTGGCGCAGAGGTCACCTTCGACGGCCACCTCTTCGCGGTACTGCCAGCAGCGGCCGCATTTCTTGCCACGGGCGGGGGAGAGGGTGATGCCGATCTCGCCGAGGCCGCGGACTTCGGTGCGGGTGCCGGTGAAGGCGTCGAGGGGCTCGATGTCGATGTGCGAGACGATGAAGAGTTTCGCGAGGTCGACGTCGAGCTTGCCGAGGAAGTCTTCGCGCGGGACGTTCATGTAGAGCGTGATGTCGGCTTCGAGCGACTGGCCGATCTGCTTCGCCTTGCGGGCCGGTTCGATGACGGCGTTGATCGCATCGCGCAGATCGAGGATGCGGTTCCAAGCCATCTCCTCGGCATCGGAAAGCAGCGGCTCGATTTTCAGAAACTCGGTCAAGTGAACAGACAGCTCCTTCTCGCCCGGCATGCCTTCGTAGAATTCATCGGCCGTGAAGGAGAGGATCGGCGCGAGGTACGACGCGAATCCGTTCAGCACGTGGTACATCGCGGTCTGCGCGGACCGTCTCGCGAACGACTTCGGAGCTTCGCAGTACATCGTGTCCTTCGAGAAATCGACGTACGCTTTCGACAGATCGACGTTCGAAAGAGCGGAAAGCGTCTGGACGACGATGTGGAAATCGAAGTCTTCGTACGCCTGGCGGCACCGGGCAAACGCCTGGGCGGCACGGTTGATGATCCAGCGATCGGCGTCCGCCAATTCGGCGAGCGGCACAGCATCGACTGCGGGGTCGAAGTCCGTTAGATTCGAGAGCAGATAACGCCCACGATTGCGTAGGTCGCGGTACGACTCCGCAGCACGGGCGATGAGTTGCGGGCCCCACATCACGTCGTCCGTGTAGTCGACCATGGCGACCCACAGCCGGAGGATGTCGGCGCCGTTCTGCTTCATGACGTCCTGCGGCGAGAGCGCGTTCCCGGACGACTTCGACATCTTGTCGCCCGACTCGTTGATGATGAAGCCGCAGGTGACGACGCCGCGGTACGGCGCTTCGCCCTTCAGCCCCGTTCCGACGAGGAGGGATGACTGGAACCAGCCGCGATGCTGGTCATGGCCTTCGATGTAGAGATCCGCCGGCCAGGTCAGCTCGGGACGGCGCGGCAGCAGAACGGCGAGGTGCGAGCAGCCGGAGTCGAACCAGACGTCGAGGATGTCGCGCTCTTTGCGGAAGTCGCGGCCGCCGCACTTGCAGGCGTACAGCTCCGGAAGGAACTCGCGCGCGTCGTGCTCGTACCAGGCGTCGGCGCCTTCGCGCCGGAAGAGCTCCTTCACCTTCGCGAACAGCTCGGGCGAGTGCACCGCCTCTCCGCACGACTCGCAGTAGAGGACCGTGATCGGGACGCCCCAGAGCCGCTGGCGCGAGATGCACCAGTCGGGACGGTTCTCGACCATCAGCGCCATCCGCTCCTCGCCCCACTTCGGGTGCCACTGCACCTTGTGGATCTGCTCGAGCGCCTTCTCGCGAAGGCCCTTGTCGTCCATCGAGATGAACCACTGCTCGGTGGCGCGGAAGATCACGGGGTTCTTGCAGCGCCAGCAGTGCGGGTACGAGTGCGTGATGTTCTCGCTGGCGAGGAGGACGCCGCGCTCGCGCAGCAGCTCGACGATTTGCGGGTTCGCCTTGAAGACCTGCAGCCCGGCCCAGTTCTCGACGTCGTCGGTGAACTGGCCGCGATGGTTGACGGGCGTGTAGGTCGGGAGGCCGTAGCGCTGCCCGGTCGCGAAGTCGTCGGCGCCGTGCCCCGGCGCGGTGTGGACGAGCCCCGTGCCTGCGTCGAGCGTCACGTAGTCGCCGAGGACGAAGATGCCCTCGCGCGGAAGAAAGGCGTGGCGGTACTTCAGGTGCTCGAACGTCTTCCCTTTGAAGAGCTTGACCTGCTTGTACTCGCTCCAGCCAAACTTCTCGGTCACCGTCTTCAGCAGCTCGGTGGCGATGATGTAGTTCGCGCCGTCGTGCTCGATCACGGAGTAGTCGAAGTCGGGATGGAACGCGATCGCGAGGTTGGCCGGGAGGGTCCACGGGGTCGTCGTCCAGATGACGGCGTACGCCGGCTTCTCGATCGGCAGGTCGAGCGCCTGGACGGATTCGTCGGTCAGCCGGAAGCGCACGTAGACCGACGGCGACGTGTGGTCCTTGTACTCGACCTCGGCCTCGGCGAGGGCGCTCTGGTCGTACCAGCACCAGTGCACCGGCTTGAGGCCCTTGTAGACCATGCCGGTCTCGAAGAACTCGCCGAGAGCGCCGGCGATATCGGCCTCGTAGTCGTAGGCCATCGTCATGTACGGGTTGAACCAGTCGCCGAGGATGCCGAGGCGGATGAAGTCCGTGCGCTGGAGGTCGACGTACTTCGAGGCGAACTCGCGGCAGGCGCGGCGGATGTCGGCGTCCGACATCTCCTTCTTCTTCGAGCCGAGCTGCTTGTCGACCGCGTGCTCGATCGGGAGGCCGTGGCAGTCCCACCCCGGCACGTACGGCGAGTCGAAGCCCATCATCGTGCGTGACTTCACGACGAGGTCTTTGAGGATCTTATTGAGCGCGTGGCCGATGTGGATCGCGCCGTTGGCGTACGGCGGACCGTCGTGCAGGACGAACTTTGGCTTCCCGGCGGCCTTCTGACGAATGAGCGAGTAGAGGTCGATCTCGCGCCACCGCTCTAGCCGTTTCGGCTCGTTCTGCGGCAGGTTCGCCTTCATCGGGAAGGCGGTGTCGGGAAGGTTGAGGGTCTTCTTGTAGTCGCTACTCGCTGCCATGGGGCGCGAAACTAACAAGCGGGGAGGGAGATTTCAATGAGGTTGCGGGGTTTCGAGGTTTCGAGGTTACCCAATCAACGCAGCTTGGAGAGTTCGCCTTCGAGGTGCGAGAGGGCTGCGCGCAGCGACGACTTGCGGGTCTCGCTCGTCGTCGTCTCCAGATCGTGCATGACGCGGCGTCGTGAGAGGTCGAGCGATTCGCGCTTTTTGTCGAGCTCGATCTGGGCCGCTTCACGTTTCGGTTTCCGCTTCAGCTCGGCGGCCGCCTCGGCGTCCTGCCACTGCTCCTGAACGGACTTCGACTCGAATCCACGGGCCATACGGATCTCCTCCGCCTACATTCCCCCTGCAGTTAGCGTGCGCGGAGCGTTGACGCGGAGCTTCTGTCCGCGGTGGAGTTTCTCGCCGTGCGAGATGTCGTTGAGGTCGCGGAGCTCATCGACGGTGAGGTCGTACTTCTTCGCGATCGAGTAGAGCGTGTCGCCCTTCTCGACGGCGTGGTAGACCGCCTCGGCGTTGAGGAGCGTGCCGAGGTCGCGGGCACGGACGGGAAGGTAGACGGCATCGCCCTCGCTGACTCGCGACACCGAACGGATGTCGTTCATGGCCAGCAGCTCGTCGACGCTGACGCCGAGCGAGCGCGCGAGCTTCTTGAGCGAGTCGCCGCCGCGGAGCGTGTACGAGCAGACGGTCAGGTCGGTGTCTTCACTGCGAAGCGATGCGGCGCGCGCGACGATCGCGTCAGCCGCCTTCGCGGGGACGCGAACGGATGCCCGGCCGGGCGGCACGATCCCGCGTCGCAGCGACGGATTGAGATCGCGCAGCGTGTCGGCGTCGACGCCCGCGACTTGCGCCAGGTACTTGAGCGAGAGCGGTCCCTGCAGCTCGACGCGCGAGAGACTGCTCTCGTCGGGTTTCGCGAGCTTGAATCCGTACGTCGCCGGATCGGAGGCGATGACGAGCGTCGCATAGAACGTCGGGACGTACCCGCGGGTCTCCTTCGGGATCGCGCCGAGGTCGCAGAGCTCCCAGAAGGTGGTGACGTTGTTGTCGGCAAGCGCCCGTTGAATGCGGCCCGG
>DASXIH010000117.1:0-3085 GCA_036498125.1 Thermoanaerobaculia bacterium | reverse complement strand
AGCGCCCGGCGCGAAGATCTCCGCCTGCAGGGCCCAGTTCGGGCGCGCGCCTTCGTCGAAGGAGAAGGAGGCGTACATGGCGGCGATGGTCTCCTCGAGCGTCATGGAGGGGAGTATCGCCCAAGTCGGTTCGCGACGGTTCTGTTTGGCGCCGGCAATCCTGCCGGCGAAGACGAGAGCCGCCGGCAGGATTGCCGGCGCCACACATGCCAGAATGTTCACGTGTCGAAGCGTCGTCGGCGCGACCGCGATCCGCTCCACGAATGGCGAGAAGTTCAGGACCACCGGTCTGACCCGGGGCACTGGACCGGCGGACGGATACACCCGATGTACCGTCGGGGACGTGCGGGGAACGGGATCGGATACTTCCTCATCGTCATCGGTCTGTTCTTCGGCGTGGTTGGCGTGCGCTCGCTCCGAATTCAGGGTTGGACGTACGACTCGTTTCAAACTGCGATCGGCCTTGTCCTGATCATCGTGATGATCATTGCCGGCGTGAAACTTGTGATACCGGCGAAGCCTACACAACGGCGTTGATCAGACCGCGCTCCCGCAGCGTTCGACGCGCGGTGCCGGCGTCCGCCTCGGACACGGCATACGCACGGGCCAGCAAGCAGACCGCTCCCTCGTTCGCGCGTTCGTCGGCTTCGAGGGAGTCGGAGTAGGCGATCCCGGCCGCGTCGAGCGCTCGTTCGATCGCCGACTCCTCGGACGCGTTGTGCGCGTAGGCGATCGTGATCACTCGCGAGATGGTAGCTCGGCTCTCTCAAGAGGGGAGCGGACGTCTCGTCCGCTCAGGCCGCGCGACAGCGCGGCTTCCGCCGCGCATGAGCGGACGAGACGTCCGCTCCCCTTAGGCAGCGTCGGGTGCAGAACTGCCGGCCCCATGCTCGGAACTGCCGGTCCCGGGCTCGGAACTGCTTTCCCCGTGCTCGGAACCGTCGGCCCCATGCCCGGAACTGCCGCCCCCATGCTCGGAACTGCTTTCCCCATGCTCGGAACCGCCTGCCCCATGCTCGGAACCGCCGGCCCGAGCCTCGGAACCGTCTCCCACGGGGGTATCCTGCGGAATCTGTGCGCGGAAATCCCGGCCTGATTTGGCTCGATGACGAGAGTGCGAAGCGACTCGTCGATGAAAAGTGGAATGCCGGCGAGATCACGGCGGAGGAGGCGGAGAACGTCCGCAAGTTCGCGGTCGACGGCTACTTCATCATGAAGGTCAGCGTCACGGCCGAAGACGCGGCGGAGATCGACCGCGACGTCGACCGGTTGTGGCGCGAGAAGCCGTCGAACCTGACTTTCGCCTACGACTCGCCGCCGCTGCGTTTCTCCGCAGCGGACGAACAGGCGCAGCGGCGCCCGCGGTATCGCATTCATGAGCTGCACTGCGCGTCGCCGGTCGCGATGCGCCTGACGCTCGATCCGCAGCTCCACCGGTACGCCTCGCTCATCCTCGGCGAGCCGGCGATCGCGACACAGTCGCTCTACTTCGAGTTTGGCAGCCAGCAGATGCTGCATCGCGACTCGACCGTCGTTCCGACGCCGGAGTTCGGGCGCCTCGTCGCGGCGTGGATCGCGCTCGAGGACATCACCGAAGAGTCGGGGCCGCTCGCGTATGTGCCGGGATCGCAGAAGTTCCCGTTCCGCAGCCTCCACGGCGACGCAGAGTACGTCTACGACCCGTCGCGGCACACGGCTGATGAGGTGGACGGCGCGGTCCGCTTTTACGACGAGGAGCTGAAGAAGAGCGGGCTCCCGACGCATCACTTCCTCGGCAAACGCGGCGAGGTGCTCGTGTGGCATTCCGCGCTGATGCACGGCGGCGCGCCGCCGTCGTCGCCGGAGCGGACGCGCAAGAGCTACGTCATCCACTACTCGACGCTGCGGAACAACCGCACGAGACTCTGCGCCGTCAGTGAGACGGTCGACGGCATCACGGGCGAGAGCGTCTTCGAGTCCGACGCAGTCCTCGAGCGCGACGGCGTCTACGCGTTCGGCAATCCGCTGGAGGGGAAGTTCCTCTATAGGCGGTAGCGTTCGGGGTCACGATGATCCTGTTCAGCGCAATCCTGCTCGCGGCCGCGGCGCAGCTGCCGCCGGCGCCGTTTGTCCCGTGGACGATCGACAAGCCGGCCCGCGAGCTCCTGGCGAACTTCAACGCGGGGCAGTTCGACCTCGCCTCGAAAGACTTCGACAAGGAGATGCGCGTCACGACGACGCCGAAGGTGCTGCAGCAGGTCAAGCGCGACCTCGACGAGCAGGCGGGCGCGTTCCAGGAAGTGACCGAGACGAAGCACACGAAGGACGCCGGGTTCAAGATCGTCATCTTCCTCTGCCGGTACGAGAAGGGGCCGGTCGATTTCCGGGTCACGTTCGATCACTTCGACCACGTCGGCTCCATCTACGTGAAGCGCATCGTGGACGACAAGGTCGACGCGAAGTTCGAGTCGACCGCGCGGCAGTTCGTCGACGACTTCACGGCGCGACGCTTCGACGCCGCGGGGAAGGCGTTCGACGGCAACATGCAGCGCCAGCTGACGCCCGAGAAGCTCGCATCGCTGAGCCAGGACGTCGCGCGGCGCTACGGGACGTTCAAGACGGTCACCAAAGTCTCGCAGCGGCCGCAGAAGGCGTATCAGGTACTCGACCTGACGGCCGAATTCGACCGGTCGCCGGCGGCGTTCAGTCTCGTCTTCGACGGGGCCGGCCGGATCGCCGGTGTCCACATCGAACCGGCCGCGCCGTAATCTGGATCACTGGCGCTCCCGCCCCGTAGGACGTACATTTCCCTCGGTTCACGAACCAAGAATCGAGGAGGCAGGAATGAATTCACGGTGGAGCATCGTCCGCTTGATGCTCATTTGTCTGGTTGTGGTGCCCAGTGCACTGGTGTTTGCGTCGGAAAAGTCCGGGCGGCCGTCGGTCGGCGTCGCGGAGTTCAAGAACGAGACCTCGGCCGGCTGGTGGTATGGCGGCGTCGGGAACGACCTCGCCGGCATGCTCACGAACGAGCTGGCCTCGACCGAGAAGTTCCGGATGGTCGAGCGCGCCAAGCTCGGTCCGGTGCTCGAAGAGCAGGACCTCG
>DASXIH010000116.1:0-4890 GCA_036498125.1 Thermoanaerobaculia bacterium | reverse complement strand
GTAGGCAAGCCGACTCCCGGCTCCCCACTCACGACTCCCCGATGTTCACCGTTCCGCAACTAACCTCTTGCAACCCTTCTTCGTCTCATACGAAAACGTTCGTATTGAATGCGACGGAGGTTGTCGACGATGAACTGCCGTGCCCTGCTGCTCATCGCCCTGCTGGTGCTGTGCGTCCCCCTATTTGCTGCTGACGATTCGCTACCCTCGGTTCACATCACCCGCGCTACCGGGACGATCGTCGTCGACGGCGATCTGAACGATCCCGGCTGGCAAGGTGCCACGAAATTCGCGCAGTGGTACGAGACGAACCCCGGCGACAACATCGAGCCGAAGGTCAAACAGATCGGCTACGTCACGTACGACGAGCACTTCATGTACGTCGGGATCGACATGTGGGACCCCGATCCGTCGAAGATCAACTCGATCTACGGCGACCACGACGCGCTGAGCGGCAACACCGACGACTACGCCGGCATCCTGATCGACTCGCGCAACGACAAGCGGACCGGATACCTGTTCCTCGTCAACGCCCACGGCATCCAGTACGACGCCTCGACCGACGACGCGAGCGGCGAGGACAACTCGCCCGACTACTTCTGGGACTCGGCGGCGAAGCGCAACGACCACGGGTGGGCGGTGGAGATGCGGATCCCGTTCTCGGCGATCCGCTATCACGGCTCGGCGCCGACCTTAAACATCGCGCTGTACCGCAACCGCCCGCGCGACTACCGCTATCAGATGTTCACGGTGAAACTGCCGCGCGGCACGAACTGCTTCGTCTGCTTCTGGGAGAAGGCGGAGGGGTTTCAGGGCCTCCCGGCCGGCGGCCACATGGTCGTCGCGCCCTACATCACGGCCCGCAGCAACGGCGAGGTCGGTCCTACCGGCAATCACATCGTCCAGCCGCCGGCCGGAGCAAACGCCGGCGCCGACATCAAGTGGATACCGAACGCCGATACGGCGCTCGACGCGGCGATCAATCCCGACTTCTCGCAGGTCGAGTCCGACACCGCTGCGATCTCGACGAACCAGCGTTTCGCGATCTTCTTTCCAGAGAAACGGCCGTTCTTCCTCGAGAACACCGACCTCTTCTCCACGCCGATCCAGGCCGTCTACACGCGGACGATCACGGAGCCGCGGTGGGGTCTCCGCTCGACCGGCAAGTACGGCAAGAACGCGTACACGGTCCTGGTTGCGGACGACCGGGGCGGCGGCAGCGTCATCATCCCGTCGCCGTTCGGTTCGAACTTCGCGAACCAGGACTTCGAGTCGCGCGTGCTGATCGGACGGGTGCGCCACGATCTCGCGAAGAACTCGTTCGCGAGCTTCCTGGTCACGACGCGCGACGATCAAGGCGGCGGCCACAATCGCGTCTTCGGTCCCGATTTCCGGCTGAACTCCGAGCACAACACCGTAACGGGGCAGCTCCTCGTCAGCGATACGGAGACTCCGAACAAGCCGGATCTCGCGTCGGAGTGGGACGGGCGCAAGATGCACTCGTACGCCGGCGATCTCTGGTGGCAGTGGAACACGAAGAAGAACGACTTCTTCACCGAGGCGAAGTCGTACGGCGATCACTTCCGCGCGGACAACGGCTTCGTGCCGCAGGTCGGCTACCGGTCGAATTACGCCGAGTACGGCCACACGTACTGGCCGGAGAAGCACTTCTTCACCCGCATCCGCGTCTTCACGATGGGGCAGTACGACACGCTGCAGGACGGTTCGATGCTCTACCGCCTGGCGCCGTCGTTCGGATTCGGCGCCGACGGCGGGCACCGCTCGTTCATCCGCCTGCGCTATGCGAACGACGAGGTGCGGAACATCAACCCCGATTCCGGCATCGACACGCTGTTCAACCGGCATCAGCTTCTCTACAGCCTGCAAACTGCCGTGAACCGGGTGCTCACGTTCGTGACTGCCGACGGCTTCGTCGGCCAGGACGTCGACTACTCGAACAACCGTCTCGGCCGCGGCGCGAGCGTGAATCTGACGGCGAACATCCGCCCGAGCGACCGCTTCACGATCGATCTCGTGCACCGGCAGTCATGGCTGACGGAGCCGCTCTCGGTCGTCGATCCGGTCGAGAGCCGGCGCCGGCGCCTCTTCACGGCGCAGGTCGAGCGCGCGCGCTTCTTCTACAGCTTCAACTCGCGCATGTTCCTCCGCGCCATCGTGCAGAACGAGAGGACCGCACTGAATCACGCACTCTATTCGCCGAGCGACGTCGACGGCCGCAGCGGCGACTTCGCCACGCAGCTCCTCTTCGCCTACAAGATCAACTGGCAGACGCTGATGTACGCGGGCGTCGGCGATCTGCGCGAGACGAACGGCGATGGGAACCTGGAGCCGAGCGCGCGTCAGTACTTCTTCAAGATCAGCTACGCGTTCCAGAGGTGAATACGAGTTTATCCTCCGCGCAGCGGAGGATCTGGTGCCCACGTGCAGCGTTCGATCGTTTCAGCGCCAGATCCTCCGTCGCTACGCGCCGGAGGATAAATTCGTTCGGGTGAGGACACCGCGGACGCGCCGTACGTCGTCGCTGAGGGGCCGGTCACTGAAAACCGGTTCCGCGACCGCGCGGACGGCGAGGTAAGCACCGCGGGTTCCCTGGCCGAGAAACAGAGCGATGTCGTTCGCGTGTCCGCGGACGGCACGCTCGAACTCGACCGCCTGTTTGTCGGCGTCCGGAAGGGTGTGCGCTTCCGGCACGCCTTCGATCATCGCGACACGCCACTCGATCGCCTGCGCCACGACGAGTCTCTCGATCGCGAGCACGGCCTCGGCATTCTCCACGATCGACCGCAGCTTGCGCCCGGCATGCGTCGACATCGAGACGTGGTCTTCGGCGTTCGCGCCGGTCGGGATCGAGTCGACCGAGGCGGGATGCGCCAGGACCTTGTTCTCGCTGACCAGCGAGGCCGCCGTGTACTGCGCGATCATGAGGCCGGAGTTCACGCCCGGACGGGTCGTCAGGTTCGGCGGCAGTCCGCGGTTCTGGTTCGAGTCGAGGAGGGCCTGGGTACGCCGCTCCGCGATGTTGGCCAGCTCCGCGGCGGCGATGCCGAGGAAGTCGGCCGCGAGGGCGAGCGGCTGGCCGTGGAAGTTGCCGGCGGAGTAGGCGAGACGCTGGTCGCCGCGGTACCACTCGGGCCAGTTCGCACGGAACTGCAGGTCCTCCGGCTCGCTGCCGTCGGCGAAGAAGAGCGGGTTGTCGGTCGCGGCGTTCAGCTCGCGGGTGGCGACGTCGCGCGCGTAGCGGATGGCGTCGCGCGTCGCGCCGTGCACCTGCGGCGCGCAGCGGATGGAGTAGACGTCCTGCACGGCGCCGCTCCGCTCGACGAGCCTGCTGCCGGCCAGCGCGGCGCGCATCGCGGCCGCGCTCTCGATCTGGCCGCGCTGTCCGCGCGCCTCGTGCACCTTCGAGTCGAGGGCGCGAGTGCAGCCGCCGAGCGCCTCGAGAGCCAGCGCGGCGTTCGTGTCGGCGACGGTCGCGAGCCGTTCGGCGTCGTGGACGCCGAGGGCGAGGAGCGTCGCGGAGAAGTTGGCGCCGTTTACCAGCGCGAGCCCTTCTTTGAACGTCGGCAGCAGTTCCTCGGCCGAGAAGCCGAGGACGTTCGGGAGGTCGTGCGCGTCGCGTACGTTGCTGTCCGACGTCGTGTAGAAGCGGCCGGCGCCGAGGAGGACGCCGAAGAGGTGCGAGAGCGGGCAGAGATCGCCGCTCGCTCCGACCGACCCGTGGATCGGGACGATCGGGATGACGCCGCGATTGAGCATCGCCTCGACGATCTTCACGAGCTTGCGGCGGACGCCGGAGTGGCCCTTCAGGAAGGCGTTCAGCCGCGTGACGAGTGCTCCGCGGACGACTTCCGCCGCGAAGTGCTCGCCGACGCCGACGCTGTGCGAGAGGAGAAGGTTGCGCTGGAGCTGTTCGAGGTCGCCCGGCGCGATCGGCTTGTCCTTGAATTCGCCGAAGCCGGTCGTGACGCCGTACTCGGTTACCGCCGCCTCGCCCGCCTGCCACGCGCGCGTGTAGTTGTCGACGATGCGCGCGATGAGCGCCTCCGCCTTCGCGACCCGTTCATCGGTCCGCGGGTCGCACGCGACCTCCGCGCCATCCCGCGCGATCGCGACGAGCTGCTCGATGGTGAGGGATTCGCCGTCGAGCACGACCGGGTCGGTCATGCGATCTCCGCGAGGAGCTTCTTGATCGACTCGACGAGGTCGGCGCGCGGGACGGTGATCTGTCCCGGCCGTGCGGCGAGCCACTCTTTCCGGTCGCCGACCGCCTTCGCCTTCTCGCGCCCGACCGACATGTCCTTGACGGTCACGATGCCCTGCTCCTTTTCGTTCGAGCCGTAGAGGAGAGCGATCGGGATGTCGTACTGGTCGGCGTACTGCAGCTGCTGGCCCGCGCGCTTCTTCATGCCGACGTACAACTCGGTCGGGATGCCGGCGCGGCGCAGCTCCCACGTCATCTGCATGTAGTCGCCGGCGAGGCTCGGGTCCATGTTGACGACCAGCACCTGCGCCGTCGCCTTCCGTTTGTCGAGCTTACCGAGCGAATCGAGCGCGGCGAGGAGCCGGTCGACGCCGATCGACGCGCCGACGGCAGGAATCGCCTCGCCGAGGAAGCGCATGACCAGGTTGTCGTAACGCCCGCCGCCGAAGACCGAGCCGAATTGCGGCGCGTCGAGGAGGATCGCTTCGAACACAGGGCCGGTGTAGTAGGCGAGCCCGCGCGCGATCGAGAGGTCGAGCGCCACGCGATCGTCGCTGTATCCGAGGGCATAGAGATGCTTCGAGATCTTCTCGACGACGTCGATCTCCTCGGCCGCACCGAACAGCTCCGTCACCTGCGCCACCACTTCGCTCCGCGAGCCTTTGATG
>DASXIH010000115.1:0-3161 GCA_036498125.1 Thermoanaerobaculia bacterium | reverse complement strand
TGGACCGGTGCGGGAGTTGAGCTTGCTCCTCCTGCCGCGGGCTCCCGAGGTGTACATCTCGGGCTAATCACTAACCGGAAGTGTCGGCGTGTGCCGCCTCTTCCAGCCGGTGGCCGCCGCGCACTTGTCGACGAGTCGTGGATGACCTCCGGCCTCAACCCGCCCGTTTGGGCATGGAGGTTTTATGACGCTTACGAATCAGACCCTGAATCCCCCGGCCGCTTCCGCTGCGGACACGCCGCAGCCGACAGCGAAACTCACTCCGGAAACCATCCTGGATCAACTGCGCACCATGCGGTCACAGATGGACGAAGTGGCGCCTCTCGACAAAACGCAACGTCAGCAGCTCAAGCAGCGCATGCGCCGCCAGCCTGCGAACGTCGTCGAGATGTCGATCGGCGTCATCAGCAAGTCCGGGACCGTGGCGCAGGCGGTAGGTCAGCCTACCGACGACGTGCTGCAATTGCAGACCGACGTCGGACGGTGGGCATTGGTCGCCGCCGAGCTCCGCGCATTCTTCCAGGGGGTCGAGGGAGCGAATCTGGTGCGCCGTGAACGGCTCACGTTCATCGCGTCCCAGGCGTATTCGTTCGGTGCGCAGCTCGTGCGCGATCCGGCAAACGCGGAACTGGTACCGCAGGTGGAGGAGATCAAGCGTCTCAAGGCTATAGCGCGCCGTAAGAAGACGGCCGCGAGTCCTCAGCCGCCGTCTACGACACCCGCACCGGCACCGGCTCCGGCACCCGCTTCAACCGAACCGAAGGCATAGAGTAAGGAGGCAAGCGAACCCGGGCGCGCTCGCAGGCGCGCCCGGGTTCCTTCAACCGGTCATGAAGACAAAATACGAATCCGAACGCACCGCGGCGCTCGTCGAAGAGATCATTGCCATTCTGGAGCGCCTCGAAAACGCGCCGGAATCACCGCTCACCACGTTCTTCCCGACGAAGGAGCGGCGCGTCGCGCGCCGAACCGCGAAGCAGTTGCGCAAAGGACAACTGCAGCCGCGATACCCCAACGTCACCACGCGCGAGAAACTCGCGACAGCTCTCGAACGCGCGGCGAAGCGCGACGAAATCGTCGAGCGGGCCGGCCCGGAACTCATCCGAGCCGGCAAGGAGATCCGTCGCGTCGCCGCAGAAGAGGGTCAGGCCGCCATCAACACCTTCAACGCGATCTTCAACGAGGCGGCACTCGGCTTCAGGATCTACGGCCCCGACAGCGTACCGGGCCGGCGGTACCAGCGCCTGATGTTCTTCGTCTCGATCGGAACGGAGCTCGAACAACTGGAGCGGCGACAGCAGAAGAGGAGATCTTTCGCGGACGTGATCCCCGGTTTGAGAAGAGATCCGAGCACGCAGGCGCGCTGGGAGGCGACTGCGGCCGAGATCCTCACTGAGGTTCCCGCGGGCGAAACGGTCTTCGCGTTTCCGGCCGAGGATGCCGGCAGTGAGCACGGCCGCGTTCTGATGCGCATCGGCGTTCGCAATGCCGCGTGGATCGGCAGCTTCGCGCGCGGCAGCAAAGGGCCGAGCACCGTTCAGCCGATGCCGGGCAACAAACAATTGTTCATCTCCGCCGCGGGCGCCGGCTACATCATCGATGCGTGCTCGCGGCATCTCGTCGAGACGATCGGCGATGACGTCGTCTCGGTAGGACGTGGCGAATCCGGCGAGGTTTTCATCGTGAATCATGACGACCGGAGCTTCGAAGCGTTCGGCCCGGCCGGCCGCCTCTGGAAAACGGACGCCATCAGCTGTGGAGGGTTTCGAAACCTGACGCTCGATCAATACGAGTTCGCTGGCGAGGCGCGGCAGTGTTCCGAGCCGGAGTGGGTCGCGTTCTCGGTGGATCTGGCTACGGGCGCAGTGTCGCGGGCCGCCGCTTCGGCCGACTCGCATAGTCATGCCTCACCACGCGAAGCCGTTTGATGAGGTCCTTGCAGTCGACTCGAGTTCGTTCGTCCCACGACTTGATCCATTCGAACAGAGCCGAGAAGGCCGGCATCTCGCCTTCGCTTTCGAGCGCCGCCACGAGTCTGGTGAGGAACTGCCGCTTCTGTTGAAGAGGTGCCTGATAGGGCGTTGGCTCGAAGGACTGCGGATGGTTCATCCAGCGACGGAGGAGGGTGTCGAGCTCTCGCGAGGGGGGCTGTGACGCAAGGTGCTCGAGCGTCGAGAGGTTCCAGAGCACGGTCGTCACCTGCGAACGGGTGACGACAGAGAGTTGCGGGTTGGCGAGAATCGGCTCCAACACCGGCTCGGATGTTCGTAGCGCTTCCCCAAAGAGGTCGTCGCCGACGTGCGCCGTCAGAGAGGTGAGTCTCCAGATGGCGTCGGGATCGCTGGCGAAGTTCGCGCACCAGGCGAGAGCTTTCAACGCGACGTCGTCGGGGAGGACCCGTTGTCTCACGACGTACTTCAAGAGGTAACTGGCATCCAGTCCGAGGGGACGGGTCCTCACCCAGTCGAAAACGTGGCTGCGAATGAACGTGAATCTTCCGTCGGCCCGAAGCCAGGCGCGAAAAACGTGGGCGATGTCATCTGCCGGCCCGTTGAGCGCGAGCCATTCCGCCAGAGGTTCTTGGATCGCAACGGTGTCCTTGGTGGCATCGAGCCAGGCGCGATACACGACCGAGGCCGCCGGGAGGAGCCGATTGTTCTCGTGACTGAGCCAATCCTGGATCGCTTCTGCAGGGACCTCGAGCTTGCCCTCCGCGTTGAGCCACTCGCGAGGGAACGGCTGTTCGAGCTCAGTGACGGGCGGAACGTCCATCTCGTCTCATTATCGTAAAGTGAGGAGACAACCGCATGAACCTCTTCCGCTGGCGCGAAGGGCGTCAGGGCACCGGCTAGCCGGCGCGGTTGCGGAGGCGAGGTACCGCCGCACAGGGATCCGGTCTCCTCGGGGCGCCACCATCGGCTGAACGTCATCCTGCGGGCCGCCGGCGCCGGAGGAGCATTCGTCTGTTCGCAGACGATTTTCGCGACCAGACGGATCAAATTCTTCCGGCCGGACCTCTGCGAGCACAGCGTGTCGCGCGTATCGGGAGCGACGCGGTACGTGTTCTCGCTCGGGTGGGTTCTGCGAGGGTAGACCAACCCCGTCATCCTGAGCTTGGCGGAGCGGCGAAGCCGCGGAGCGCAGCGAAGGATCTCCGAATG
>DASXIH010000114.1:0-7027 GCA_036498125.1 Thermoanaerobaculia bacterium | reverse complement strand
CCCGGTGGTCCGGTTCATCCACAAGCCGTTCGACGTCGAGCACCTGCTCAACGCCGCGCAAGAAGCAGCTGGTGCACGGTCCTGACGAGCGTCTGCGGATCGACCGGCTTTCGCAGGTAGTCGTCGAAGCCGCTGGATAGCGCGCGATCGCGGTCGGCGGCGAGGCCGGACGCCGTGACGGCCAGCATCGGCGTGCGCGACTGCGACTCGCGCACGTGGCGCGCAAGCTCGAATCCCGTCTTTCCGGGCATCGCGATGTCGCTGACGATCACGTCGACCTTCGCGGATTGGAACTGCGCGATCGCCTCATCCACCGAGCGGGCGGCGAGGCAGCGCGCGCCGGCGCGTTCGAGGGTGTAGCAGAGGTATTTCCGGGTCGGCTCGTCGTCTTCGGCGACCAGCGCCGTGACGCCTTCGAGCGACGGTAACGGATCGGTCGCCCGCCGCAGGATCTGCGCCGGCCGCCGCCTCTCCTCCTTCACGAGCAGCGGAAGCTCGACGACGAACGTTGCGCCTTTCCCCTCGCCCCCGCTCTCGCCGCGAATCGAGCCGTGATGCGCCTCGACGATGTACTGCGCGATCGAGAGGCCGAGCCCGAGGCCGCCGTGGCCCCGCGTCTGCTTCGTCTCCGCCTGCCGGAATCGTTCGAACAGGTGCGGCAGAAACTCCGGGTCGATTCCGGGACCGGTATCGCTGACGGTGATCCGCCCGATGCGGTCGTCGCTCTCGAGAGTCACGGCCACGCGGCCTCCGTCGGGCGTGAATTTCACGGCATTCGACAGCAAGTTCCAGACGACCTGCTCCAGGCGTTGCCGGTCGCCTTGCACGGGCACCTCCGGCGATCGCAGGTCGACGTTGAGGTCGATCTGCTTGGCTTCGGCGGTGAACCGGACCATCTCGACGGCGCGCTCGACCACTTCGCCGAGATCCGCCTCTTCGAACCGCATCCGCAGCTTTCCGACCCGGATGCGGCCGACGTCGAGGATGTCGTCGACGAGCTGCGCCTGCGCCGAGGCACTCCGCTCGATCGCCGCGGTCCCCTCGTCGACGACGGAAGGATCGCGTGTGGTCCGCAACAGCTTCGCCCACCCGAGGATCGCCGTCATCGGCGTGCGCAACTCGTGGGAGACGGTGGCGAGAAAGTCGTCCTTCGCACGGTTCGCTTCCTGCGCCTCCCGGTAGAGCTGCGCGTTCTGGACGGCGACGGCCGCGCGCGACGCGACGTTGTCGGCCACCGTGACGTCGTCCGCCATGAGCCGGCGGTCGCCGACGGTCACCAGCGTCAGCGTCCCCAGCACGCGATCGCCGGCGATCATCGGGGCGATGATCAACGAGCGGAGCCCGAGCTCGTGGATCAGGCCGAGGCGCTGCTCGGGCGTGCCGCGCTCGCGCAACGCCTCCACCGAGATGTCGGGATAGAAGACCGCGCGCCGCTCCCGAATGGCGTCCCCGATGCCGGGATCGGAGGGCGTCGGCGGATACTTCTTCTGGAGCTCCTTCGCCTGCTCCACCTTGGCCGGATCGTCGTGCTCGACCGTCACGCGGGAGAGCGTTCGCCCGTCCTCGGACAGCATATCGATCGCACACCAGTCGGCGATGCGGGGCACCGCGATCCTGGCAATCCTCGCCAGCGTCTCTCCATAGTCGATCGACGCGAGCGCCCGGCTGGCGTCGGCGAGGAATGCGAGCCGCTCCCGTTGCCGGCGCATCTCGGTCACGTCGTGGGTCAGATTGACGAATCCGCGCAGCTCGCCGCCCGGCTTGCGGATGGCGCTGATGGAGACTGCGGCCCAGAACCGCGAGCCGTCCTTGCGGAGATGGATGCTCTCGTCCTCGTAGGTCCCCTTCTCGGCCGCGATCTCGAGCTGCCGCCGCGGCTTGCCGTTCGCGACGTCCTCAGGCGGATAGAAGATGTCGAACGGACGTCCGATCACTTCCTCGGGTGTGTAGCCTTTGATGCGTTGCGCGCCGCGCGACCACGTCTCGATCCGGCCGTCGGGCGCAAGGAGATAGATGGCGTAATCGCGGATGCCGTCGACGATCAGCCGCAGCTCGGCTTCGCTCTGTGCGAGCTCATCCGCGAACGGAGACGGCGGCCGTTGCTTGTCCACCGAACCTATAGAATTGCAATACCGCTGCTCATTATTGCCGCGTGAGGCTGCTACGCCTTGACACCGTTCCGCACGATGCGCGCGACGTCATCCACGAGGTCGGCGGGGTCGACCGGTTTCGTGAGATAGCCGTTGAACATCCCGTCGCCGGCCTGTGCCGCGGCGGGGAACGCGCTGAGGACGATCAGCTTCACGCTGTCGAGCTCCGGCCGCGCGCGGACTTCGCGCGAAAACGTATAGCCGTCCATCTGCGGCATCGCGATGTCGGTGATGATCGCGTCGGGACACGCGGTCGTCAGCGCCGTAAGGGCCGCCGGAGCCGATTCGGCCGCCGTCACTTCCGCTCCCGCCGCCATCAGGATCGCCCGGATGAGACCCCTCGCCTCGGCATCGTCGTCGACGAGCAGCAGCGAGATGCCGCGAAGGCGATCCGGCGCAATCGCCCGCATCGGCTTTTCGACGTTCGGCGCGTGTGACTCGACCTGTGCCGTGGCCACCGCCGCGATCGGCAGCGTCACCGTGAACGTCGCCCCCTTCCCGCGGCCGCGGCTCTCCGCCGCGATCGTGCCGCCGTGCGCTTCCACGATGTAGCGGACGATCGAGAGGCCGAGGCCGAGGCCTCCGTGCACGCGCGTCTGCGGGTTCTCCGCCTGCCGGAACGGCTCGAAGACGTGCGGCAGGAACCGCGAATCGATCCCCTCGCCGTTGTCCTCGACGCAGATCTCGAGGTGCGACGAGGTCCGCCGCGCGCCGACGATAATGACGCCCCGTTTCGGCGTGAACTTCACCGCGTTCGTGAGGAGATTCCACACCACCTGCTGCAGGCGCGTCGGGTCGGCGACCATCCACCCGAGGGGCGGAGAGAACTTCGTCTCGATCTGGATCTCGCGCGCGGCGGCCGTGGGACGTACGGCGTCGATCGAGGCGTTGATGACGCTCTCGATGTTCATCCGTTCGCGGGTCAGGCGCATCTTTCCGGAGACGATGCGCGAGACGTCGAGCACGTCGTCGATCAGCCGCGCCTGAAGCTGCGCTCCGCGCGCGATCGATGCCACCGCCTCGCGGAACATCGTGTCGCCGGGCGTCATCGTCGGGAGGAGGCGCGCCCACCCGAGGATCGCCGTCATCGGCGTGCGCAGCTCGTGCGACAGCGTCATCAGGAACTCGTCCTTCGCCCGGTTCGCCTCCTGCGCCACGCGGAACGACGCCTCGGCGCGGCGCCGCTCTTCCTCCGCCGTCAGCCGCGCTTCGCGCTGCTGCAGGAGCGCGCGCTGCGTCTCCTCGGCCTGCTTCCGCTCCGTGATGTCGCGCGTCACCTTCGCGAAGCCGCGGAGCGTGCCCGTCTCGTCGTGGACCGCCGTGATGACGACGTTCGCCCAGAACCGGCTGCCGTCCTTGCGCAGACGCCATCCTTCTTCTTCGTAGACGCCGTACTCCTGCGCGATCTCGAGCTCGCGCGGCGGCTTGCCGCTGCGGATGTCCTCCTCGGGATAGAAAATCGAGAAGTGCTTCCCGATGATCTCTTCGGCCGTGTAGCCCTTGATGCGATGCGCGCCCGCGTTCCAGGAGGCGATGTGGCCGCCGGTGTCGAGCATGAAGATCGCGTAGTCCTGCACGTTCGCGACGAGCAGGCGGAACATCTCTTCGCTCTGCCGCAGCTGCTCGTCCGCCGCGCGGCGTTTCGTCAGATCGCGCGTCACTTTCGCGAAGCCGCGGAGCTTGCCGTCGGGATTGCGCAGCGCGGTGATGACGGTGTTCACCCAGAACCGGACGCCGTCGGCGCGGATGCGCCAGCCTTCGTCTTCGATGCGCCCCTCTCGCTCGGCGACCTCGAGCTCGTGCTCGGGTTTGCGGTTCGCCAGATCTTCTTCCGGATAGAACATCCGGAAGTTCCGGCCGATCGCATCGGCGGCCTCGTAGCCGAAGATGCGCGCCGCGCCGCGATTCCAGGTGCGGATCTCGCCGTCGTTCCCCATGAGGAAAATGGCGTAGTCCTGCACCTCGTCGATGAGCAGCGCCAGCTCATCGCTGGTAGGCGCGGGCAAACCGTGATCACGGTCGTTCTTCGACTCAGCCATTCATCCCCTACCCATGTTTGTGCGGTAAGCGGGCCAAGAGGAGAAACGGATGCAAAAACCGTGCGGCAGAGATCGTCGTGATCGTTATGGCAATCCTCGCGTCCTCCTCCGCGTGCTCGGCGGCTTCCGCAGGCCGGCGGGCGTTTCGACCGCGGCGGCCGGAGCGGCCCGCAACCGCCGTTTCGGCTGCGTGATCGCATCGAGGATGTGATGCGCCGAAAGCACCGCTCCCTCCTGCCAGCCGGAGAGGTACGACAACTGATCGCCGGCGACCCAGAACTGGCCGTCGGGCTTCAGCAGAACATCGGGGATCGGTTTCTCGCAGCCCCAATCGTCCGCCCAACCGCCGAGCTGCCACGGCACCTGCTTCCACGCGATGGAAACGCCGAGATCGAGCTTCACGTGCTTGTCGAAATCGGGATGGAGCTTCTTCGCCTCCGCCATCGCGTGGACGAGGCGCTCGTGCGGCGCCCAGCCTTCCATCCTCTCGGCATCCGTGTCGTAGTTGTACGCGCCGGTGAGAATCCCCTTCTTGCTGAAGTAGGCGTACGACGGGTACCACATCTGCGTCATGTTCTGGTTCGTGTACGAGATCCCGCCGTACATCTGATCCTTCGTCTCCCAGAACCGCGACTCCGTCTGCCAGCCCACCTTGCACGTCGACGCGAAGTCGATGGCTTCGATCGCCTCTTTGAACTTGTCCGAGACGTTCTCGATCTTGATCTTCTTGAGGATCGGCATCGGGATCGTCGAGATGCACCAGTCGCCCGTGATCGTCTCGCCGTGCTCGCCGCTGCCGGCGTGGCGATGCCGCACCGTCACCTTCTTCTTCTCGCGCTCGATCTCGATCCCGACGACCTCGCGGTTGTACCGGATCATCCCCTCCTTCGGCAGGTGCGAGAGGAAGCCCTTCCAGATGTGATCCATCCCGTGGACCGGCTGGAAGAGCGTCGGCTGCCACTCGTACTCCTCCGACTGCATGACGCGGTGATCCCAGAAGTCGGACTTCACCAGGTCCGAGAGCGTGAGCGGAGGCAGCAGGACGCCGCAGTTCCTGATCCCCGGCTCGACCGCGTAACCCGACCGCGACGAGCCTCTGTAGTCGAAGTTGTCCGACTCCTCGACGTCGCCGAACGAGGAGAGAAGACTGAGCAGGCCCGCTTTGTCGGTGCCGTGAAGCTGATCGTCGAGGCAGCCTTTGTTGATCGCCTTCGCGAGCAGGTCGGAGATCCAGCCGCGGGTGTCGTTGACGATGCGGCGGTTCGTCATCGCCGCGCCGTCCCACGCGTCCTTCGTCTGGAAGAAGTTCGCGCGCGTCATCATGTTGTAGACCTCGAGCTCGACGCCGAGGAGGTTGCAGTAGTGGAGGATCGCCGTGTGGTGGTACGGGAGGCGTCCAGGGCCGGCGTTCAGGTACATCTGCGGCCCTTCGTCGAATTGGCAGACCTGCCTCGTGCCGGTCGTCTCGACGATCGCGTCGCCGCGCCGCACCGTGTAGCTGCGGCCGCCGGCGCGATGGTTCGCCTCGAAGACGTGCACCTCGTACCCGGCCTTGTGCAACTCATACGCGGCGGTGAGCCCCGCGATCCCGGCGCCGAGGATGATCACGCGCTGCCCTTTGCCGTGGTCCGGCGCGAGATCGGGCGGGCCGGCGAACGCTTCCGGGACCCGAATCAGCCCCATCGCAACCATCGTCTCGTACAGCGCCGTTGCTCCTCCGGCTGCACCGACGGTCTCGAGGAAACGGCGGCGTGTCCAGTTCGAGTCGCTCATCGCCAACCCTCCGTTCTCAGTTGCTGTGGGGACTGAGAAGAGGATAACGCGAAAACCGCGTCGCAATCTCAATGGGGCGGCGGCGCCTCGCCGCCGGGCCGCGCGCCGCGCGGACGAGACGTCCGCTCCCCTTCCTCCGAGGACTGAGGACCGAGGACCGAGGACCGAGGACTAGCAAATACAATCTCGCCCAATGACTCCGCGCACGCGCGACCAGCTCCGCTTCGTCCTGAAGTTCGCAGTCCTCCTCGCCATCTTCTACGCCGTCGTCACTCCCGAGCCGGTCGACCGCAACGTCATCCTCCCCTTCTCCCACGCGCTCGCCGTCGTCTCCGGCGGCATCCTCAATCTCCTCGGGCAGCACGTTCAGGTCGCCGGGACGGTCATCGCCGGGAACGCGTTCGCGGTCGACATCAAGAACGGCTGCAACGGGATCGAGGCGGTCGTCTTTCTCTGCGCCGCCATCGCCGCCTTTCCCGCCTCCTGGCGCTCGCGGCTCCTCGGCATCCTGGCGGCCTGCACGATCGTCGAGGGACTGAACGTCATCCGGATCGTCTCGCTCTATCTGATCGGGCGCTACCGGCCGTCGGCATTCGGCGCGTTCCACCTCGCCGTCTGGCAGAGCGTGATCTTCGCCGCCGCGGTGTTCCTCTTCGTCGCCTGGACGTCACGGGTGCGCAAGGCCGATGCTGTCGCGAGCCGCTAGATTCATCGCCGGCTTCATCGCCGCGACGGTCCTCTGGCTCTGGCTCTCGCCGCTCCTCGCGCGCGGAATGGCCGCCGCGACCGAGCCGCTGCTCCACCTCGACGCGCGTTTCCACGACGCGCAGCTCTCCGCATCCGAGTCGATGGTGTCCGTCGACGCGCCGCACGGCACGTTCCCGCAGACCAAATACCCTGCCGATCAACTGACGTTCAACCTGATCCTGCTCGTGGCGCTGTTCGCGTCGAACCGGAGGCCGTGGCGCGACCGCAACATCATCGCGTTCCTGATCTCCCTCGCGATCATCCTCGCGCTCCAGCCGCCCGCGCTGCTCGTCACGATCGAGACGTACTACGCCAACT
>DASXIH010000113.1:0-2095 GCA_036498125.1 Thermoanaerobaculia bacterium | reverse complement strand
CTCGTACCTGATCCTCAGCTTCATCGGCTTCCTCTACCTCACCATCGGTCTGTTCACGCTATTTCGAGGAGAGACGAAGGAAAGCTCCATCTTCTACTTCGTCATGTTGCTGTCGTTCACGGTGTACGTCTACACACCGGCAGGCGACATCGACACCATCTACAAAGTCCTGCAGATGGTCGAAGAGATCGCGACCATCGTCCTCCCGCCGCTGGCGCTGCACTTCTTCCTCCTCTTCCCGAAGCCGGTGCTGAAGAACAAGCGTGCGATCGCGCTGCTCTACGCCCCGCCGGTGCTGCTCGCGCTGTGGGACATCGACCTCCTCGCGCTCGCGAACCGGATCGCGATCGCGACGCCGTACCGTTCGTTCGACATCATCCAGCGGTGGGAGCTGATCGATTTCGGCATCTACTTCACCGCGGCGATGGTGGCCCTCGGCTACACCTTCCGCCGCGCCGCCGCGGTCGGCAAGGCGCAGATCAAGTGGATCTTCTTCGGTGTCGTCCTCGGCTTCCTGCCGTTCGTCGCCATCTACATCGTCCCGTACGTCCTCACCGGCAGCGTCTCGTCGCTGAACGCGACCATCGCGATCGTGCCTCTCGCGCTGATCCCGCTCGCCTTCGCCGTCTCGATCCTCAAATACAAGCTGTGGGACGTCGAGGTCGTCATCAAGGAGACGCTCGCCTACGCGGTGACGCTGATCTTCGGCCTGATCGCGTTCTCGACGATCAACCTACTCCTCTCGCATGTGATCGAAGAGGCGGCGGCGGTCGAACGGAACTTCCTCGCCTTCACCTCGGGGCTCCTGATCGCAGGCGTCCTGATTCCGGTCAAAGGCCGCGTCGAGTCGGTGATCGAGCGGGTGCTCTATCGCGAGAGCTACCGCCACCGCCGCACGCTCGTCGAGTTCGCGCAGGAACTCGCGACGTTCCACGACGTCCATGAGCTGATCTCGATGATGCGCGAGCGCCTCCGGGCCGCGCTCGAGATCGAGAAGATGAACCTCTTCATGCGCGAGGGGACGACGTACGTCGTCTACGAGCCGGAAGCCGAACTTCCGAAGCGCGCATTCGCCGCCGACTTCGGCCACCTCCGCGGCAACTCGCCGATCGTTCTGACCGAGCCGCGGCTTCCGGATGCCTCGGAGGTTCCGTGGCAGCTCCTCCGCGCCGGCTATCGTTACGTCTTTCCGCTGCGCAATCGCGGCGAGCTGCAGGGCCTTCTCCTTCTCGGGCAGAAGCGCGGCGAAGAGCCGCTCTCGCGCGATGACCTGCACCTGCTCGAATCGCTCACCGCGCCGGTGGCCCTCGCGATCGAGAATTCGCGGCTCTACGGACGCCTCCGTCGCCAGCTCGACGAGATCCGCGCGCTCAAGGACTACAACGAGTCGATCATCGAGTCATCGTCGTCCGCCATCGCGGTCGTCGCGGACGACGGCACCGTGCTCACCGCCAACAAAGCGTTCTGGGAGCTCGTCGGCAGCGAGGGGGGAGAAGACGACGCCATCTCCTCGCTCTTCCCGCCGTACGAAGAGCTGCGCCGCGCGAACGCGCGCTCCATGACGACCAACTTCATCAACCGCGATGGTGTCGAAAAAGAGGTGACGGTCACATCGAGCCCTCTTGCCGCCGACGTGGCGGACGGCGCGCGCGTCCTCGTCATCGGCGACGTCACCGACCGCGTCCGCCTCGAACGCGAGCTGCAGGACAAGGAGCGTCTCGCATCCCTCGGACTCCTCGCCGCCGGCGTGGCGCACGAGGTCAACACGCCGCTCACCGGCATCTCGTCATACGCGCAACTGCTTCTCGCCGAGACGCCGCCCGACGATCCGAAGTACCGGCTGCTGAAGAAAATGGAGCAGCAGACTTTCCGCGCGTCGAATCTCGTCAACTCGCTGCTCGACCTCATCGCCAACCGTCCGCGCACTCGCGAGATCGTCAGCGTGCCGCAGCTCGTCAACGCGACCGTTGCCTTACACGAAGACCTCTTCCGCGCCAAACAGATTCAGGTCCACGTCGACCCCGTCAGCCAGGGCGCCGTCCGCGGGAACTTTCACGACCTGCAGCAGGTTCTGACCAACGTTCTCCTCAACGCC
>DASXIH010000112.1:0-5667 GCA_036498125.1 Thermoanaerobaculia bacterium | reverse complement strand
AGGCGACCTTCACCGCGGAGTAGCCGCCGAGCTCTCTCCGCCGCGCCCACCACAACTGCGCGCACATGAGAAGCATGCCGAGGTCGCGGACGACGACGAAGTGCATGTCGGCGATCCGCTCTTCGTGGCTCTTTCCCGCAGCCGTCACGTCGAAGCAGCCGCAGTCGATCGCGTTGTTGCGCATCAGGTTGACCGAGATCGCGACGATGAAGACGAGCAGCAGCAGCGCGATCAGCGTCCGGGCGGCGTCTTTCCAGATGCCCAGGATCAGCGCGAGACCGCAGAGGAGCTCGATCCACGGCATCGTCAGCGCCATGAGGTTGATGAGAGCGCCCGGGACGATCCGGTAGTTGTAGACCATGTGCGCGAACGACGGCGGGTCGCTCAGCTTCGGCAGCGCGGCGATGACGAAGAAGAGCCCGAGCGCGATCTGAACGCGGATCGTCAGCCAGGGGTGGGTGAGAGCGTTGGAAAGGTTCATAATGACGCCACCTCAACAATACAGTGATGCGGTCCGTTGCAGCCATCGCCGTCGCCCTTCTCGCCGTATCGGCACAGGCGCAGGTGTCGGAAGTCATCGAGGTTCGTGTCGCGAACGTCGACGTGGTGGTCCTTGATCGCGCCGGAAAACCGATCACCGAGGTGATGCAGAAGAAGACCGCGGGCGCCTCCGTGACGCAGTTCGAGAAGACGCGCGTCGTCAGCGCCGCTGAGAACAACATCCGCACGTCGCTCGTGAGTCAAACCGGGATCCAGCCGGTCTATCCGATGCCGCAGGCCTATGAGGACTCCCTGCAGGACTGGACCAACTACGCCGCGGACCTGCGCAACCAGCAGCACCAGCTCATGTCCGACGTCTCCAGCCTCTTCTCCGTGCTTGCGGGCAGCGATCGAAGGAAGGTGTTCGTCTTCCTCGCCGGCGAGTTGCAGGAGACGCCGGGCTTGGATGTCCTCGCCCAGATCGACGCACTGTTCGAGAAGCAGGACATCCACCTCTTCCACGACGGCATGACCGGCGACTTCGCCGTGACCGCGCACGGCTAGGGCGCCGAGCCGGTGTGAACCGCCGCGCCGTGCTGCTGCCAGTCGGGGAAGCCGTCTTTGTAGACGTAGACGTTGTTGAACTGGATGCCCCACAGCTTCTGCGCGAGCATGTGCGAGTCTTCGCACTCCCCGCCGGAGCAGTAGACGACGATCGGCTTCGCCTGGTCGGCTTCGCTGCTCCGTTCGTTGAAGAGCTTGTTCACCTTGTCGTCGATGTCCGATTCCCACACCGAGTATGACCGCGCTCCAGCGATGTGACCCTGTTCGTAGACCGAGGTCCGCCGCGCGTCGAGGAACAGCACTCCCGCCGCGTGCAGATTTGCGACGTCTGCATACGCGATCTCGGTGTAGGCCTTGTCGGGGTGGGGGGTGAATTTGGCGATGTCGGGGGTTTGAGTTGCCGGTTGCCGGTTGCCGGTTGCCGGAGGGGCCGTAGCCGGAGGGGCCGTCGCCTTCGTGGTTTTCGTCGTGGCGGGTGCCGGCTCGAGTGCCGTCGCCACGGTCGTCGTCACCGGCGCGGGAACTGGAACGACCGCCGCCGAAGTCGGCGGGGCTACACTCGGCGGTGCCACAATCGTCTCCTGCGGCACCTTCAGCGCGTTCGGATAATTGCCCTTGAGCGCCATCTTCCGCTCGCGCCCGGCGAGGGCATTCGACACGAGCGCGCAGATCACCGCCGCGATCACGAGCGTCGCGGCCTCGAGCCAGAATCGTCTGTTCATCGTCTTTTGTGACGCCGCCCGTTTCTGAACGTTACGTGCGGCTGCGGCGGAGAATGTAATCGAGTCCGCCTACACGATACCAACGATATCCGTAACCTTCGATGGCGAGCCTGTGAACGCCGTCATCCTCACCCTCGCTGTGGTCGTTTGAGAGGAGGTTCACGAGTGACGTCCGGCCGGCGTTTTCGACGTTCAACGTGATGCGGTGCGGCCGGTCGTCCGTGTTGTGGACCGCGATGATTGCGTTGCCCCGCCAGTCGTATCTCAGCGCGAGAACGTGCGGCGATCCGGTGCCGAGGATCTGCCAGTCGCCCCATCCGATCTCCGGACACTCCTTCCGCATCCGGATGATCCGCTCCGTCCAGTTGAGGAACGACTCCGGGTCGCGCCGCTGGTCGGCGGCGTTCCGCACGCGGTAGCCGCACACCTCGTCGTCGATCACGTGGAGGATCGGCTTCTCGCCCGCCGTGAAGCCGCCGTGCGGCTCGGCCGACCACTGCATGGGCGTCCGGGAGCACTGCCGCTCCTTCAGCCGCAGGTCGTCGCCCATCTCGATCTCGTCGCCGTAACGGATCACCGGCGTTCCAGGGAGCGTGAACATGAGGCTGTACGCCATCTCCATCCGCCGCCGGTCGAAGTTGAGCATCGGTGCGAGCCGCCGCCGGATGCCGCGGTTGTAGAGCTGCATCGACGGCTCGGATCCCATCTTCTCGAAAACCAGCTGCCGCTGTTCGTCGGTGAGCCGGCCGAGATCGAGCTCGTCGTTGTTGCGGAGGAAGTGCGCCCACTGCGCGGTGATCGGACGTTGCCGCGTCTTCTTGAGCGCAACGACGAGGGGGCGGACGTCGCCCGACGCGAGCGCGTAGAAGACGTTCTGGTTGACGAGGAAGTTGAACATCATCGGCATCCGGTCGTCGCGGTCGCCGAAGTAGTTCAGGTCCTGATCGGGGAGCACGTTCGCCTCCGCCAGCAGCACCGCGTCGCCGCGCCGCCACTGCAGGAAGAGACGAAGCTCGCGCAGGAAGTCGAAGTCCTGCACCGGCTTCCCGACCGACGGCCCTTTCTCTGAGATGACGAACGGAAGCGCGTCGACGCGGAATCCGGAGACGCCGAGCTCGAGCCAGTAGCCCATGATCCGCTTGATCTCTTCGCGCACCTCGGGGTTCTGCGTGTTGAGGTCGGGCTGGAAGTCGTAGAAGCGGTGGAAGTACCACTCGCGCGCTTCCGAGTCGTACGACCAGGTCGACTTCTGCACTCCGGGGAAGACCATCCCCTTGTTCCAGCCCCGCGGACGTTTCTTCGACCAGACGTACCAGTCGCGGTACTTCGACTTCGGATTGCTGCGCGCGTCGCGGAACCACGGGTGGTGACTCGACGTGTGGTTCACGACCAGGTCGACGATGACCCGGATGCCGCGCTCGCGCGCCTGGTTCATGAACTCGATGAAGTCGCCGGAAGTGCCGTAGCGCGGGTCGACGCCGTAGTAGTCGGTGATGTCGTAGCCGTCGTCGCGGCGGGGCGAGGGATAGAAGGGGAGGAGCCAGAGACACGTGACGCCGAGGCCCGCGAGATAGTCGAGGCGCCGCGAGAGCCCCTCGAAGTCGCCCGAGCCGTCGGCGTTCGTGTCCATGAACGTCTCGACGTTGAGACAGTAGACGACCGCATTCTTGTACCAGAGATCGCTGATGATCACGGCGGACTCACGCGCTTGAGCACCATCATCGCGTACCCCTGCACCGTCATGTTCTCGCCGGCGCGCACTTCGGGCCGATCGCGAAGGTCCGGAACGGGATCATTCGTGTCGATCACCTTCGTCCAGCGGTCGCCCCAGCCGTGGTCGGGGAGTTGAAAGTCGATCGGCTCGTGCCACGCGTTGAAGAGGAGATAGAAGCTGTCGTCGACGATCGGATCGCCGCGGCGGTCGGGCGTCGGGATCGCGTCGCCGTTGAGGAACACGCCGAGGGAGCGGGCGAAGCCGTTCTGCCAATCGGTGTCCGTCATCAGCTTGCCGTCCGGCTTGAACCAGCCGATGTCGCTCACGTTCTCGCCGTGCAGCGCGCGGCCGGCGAACCAGCGGCGGCGCTGGAAGTTCGGGTGCGCTTTCCGGAACTGCAACAGCCGCGCGGTGAAGGCGTAGAGCGTCTCGTCGACATGCTCCCAGTCGAACCACGAGACTTCGTTGTCCTGGCAGTAGGCGTTGTTGTTTCCCAGCTGCGTGCGGCCGATCTCGTCGCCGCCGCAGATCATCGGAACGCCGATCGAGAGCAGCAGCGTCGTCAGGAAGTTCCGCTGCTGCCTGCCGCGCAACTGGTTGATGTTGACGTCATCCGTCGGCCCCTCGACGCCGCAGTTCCACGACCGGTTGTCGTTCGCGCCGTCGTTGTTGTTCTCGCCGTTCGCCTCGTTGTGCTTCTCGTTGTACGAGACGAGATCGCGGAGCGTGAAGCCGTCGTGTGCCGTGATGAAGTTGATCGACGCGTACGGCCGGCGTCCGGTCGGCGCGTAGAGATCGGAGCTGCCGGTGAAGCGCGACGCCAGGTCGTCGATGGAGGAGTCGGTGCCGCGCCAGTAGTCGCGCACGACGTCGCGGTACTTGCCGTTCCACTCCGACCAGAGCGGAGGAAAATTGCCGACCTGGTAGCCGCCTTCGCCGACGTCCCACGGCTCGGCGATCAGCTTCACCTGCGAGAGCACCGGATCCTGCTGGATGATGTCGAAGAACGCCGAGAGCCGGTCGACGTCGTGCAGCTCGCGCGCGAGCGTCGAGGCGAGGTCGAAGCGGAAGCCGTCGACGTGCATCTCGAGGTGCCAGTACCGCAGCGAGTCCATGATCAGCTGCAGCACGTGCGGGTGCCGCATGTTCAGGCTGTTGCCGGTGCCGGTGTAGTCCATGTAGTACTGCCGCCGTCCGTCGACGGTGCGGTAGTACGCCGCGTTGTCGATCCCTTTCATCGACAGCATCGGCCCGAGGTGGTTCCCCTCCGCGGTGTGGTTGTAGACGACGTCGAGGATCACTTCGATCCCCTCCTCGTGCAGCGTCTTCACCATCTGCTTGAACTCGTGCACCTGCTGGCCGGTCGTGCCGGCGGAGGAGTACTCGTTGTGCGCCGCGAGGAAGCCGATCGAGTTGTAGCCCCAGTAATTGCGGAGGCCGTGCTCGATCAGGTTGGAGTCGTGGACGAACTGGTGGACGGGGAGGAGCTCGACCGCCGTGACGCCGAGCGTCTTGAGGTGCTTGATCGCGGCAGGGTGCGTGATCGCCGCGTACGTCCCGCGCATCGACTCCGGGATCGCGGGATGGCGTTCCGTGAATCCTTTGACGTGGACCTCGTAGATGATCGTCTCGTACCACGGCGTGCGCGGATGCCGGTCGTTGTCCCAATTGAAGTACGGATTCGTGACGACCGACTTCGGCATGAACGGCGCGCTGTCCAGATCGTTGTACGAATTTTCCGGATCGTTGAAGTGATACGGGAACACCGCCTCGTTCCACTCCACCCGTCCGTCGACCGCCTTTCCGTACGGATCGAGCAGCAGCTTGCTCGGATTGCAGCGAAGTCCGTTCTGCGGTTCCCACGGCCCATGCACGCGGTACCCGTATCGCTGCCCCGGCCCGACGTTCGGGAGGTAGCCGTGCCAGCAGAGCACCGTCATCTCGGGAAGGTCGACGGGTGTTTCGCGGCCTTCGTCGTCGAACAGGCAGAGCTCGACCCGCGTGGCGACTTCGGAAAAGAGGGAGAAGTTCGTTCCCGCCCCGTCGTACGTCGCCCCGAGCGGATAGGGTGTGCCGGGCCAGATCTTCACTTGCCGCGCTTCAGGTTGCTAGTGATGTGCCACTGGCACATCGCTCGCTCTTTCCATCGGCGTCATGCGATCGAATACAAAAACGGACCGGCGCTGT
>DASXIH010000111.1:0-3648 GCA_036498125.1 Thermoanaerobaculia bacterium | reverse complement strand
GTTCGCCGCTTCTACGCGCAGCACTACATCCCGAATCACTCCTCCGTCGTCGTCTCCGGCGACATCACGCCGGACGGCGCCGTACGCCTCGTCCGCGAGGCATTCAGCGACTGGAAGCGCGGTCCGGAACCCCCTCGCCCGACCCCGCAACCCCAGAACCTCGAAACCAGCCGCATCTACCTCATCGACCGTCCCCAGGCAGTCCAGTCGGAGATCCGGGTCGGCCATGTCGGCGTGCCGCGTTCGTCCGAGGATTACTTCCCGATCAACGTCATGAACGCGCTCCTCGGCGGGATCTTCAACTCGCGCATCAACCTCAACTTGCGCGAGAAGCACGGCTACACGTACGGCGCGCGGTCGACGTTCGCATTCCGGCGCGGCGCGGGACCGTTCGTCGTCAGCGCCCCGGTGCGCAACGAAGTGACGCGCGAATCGGTGGAGGAAGTGCTCGCGGAGCTGCGGCGCATCCGCACGGGCGACGTCGAGCCGCGCGAGCTCGACGAGACGAAGAGCTACATGATGGGGGTATTTCCGGCGACGGTGCAGAGCGCGAGCGACATTGCGTCGCGCCTCCTCGACATGGAGCTCTATTCGCTCCCGGAGGACTACTTCGACCGCTATCGCGAGAACATCGCGGCGATCTCACGCGATGACGTGGCGCGCGTGGCAAACAAGTACGTCGATCCAGAGCGCGCGCTCATCGTCATCGTCGGGAATGCCGCCCAGGTGCGAGAGCCTCTCGGCACCCTCGGCATGCCACTGCATGAGATCGACGTCGAAGGAAATCAGATCGTCGGCTGACGCTACATATCCTCGATCGGCATCTCACGCACGACTTCGGTATCGATCTCGGGGCCGCCGCCGCCTTCTTGCTTCCGTTCGGCCCGCTTGACGGCCTTCTGCTCCTGGCGTTCTTTTTTTGCGAGCTCGCGCTGGCGTTTCGCGAATGTCGAAGGACTTCTTCCCATAGGCTCTCCCCCCGCTAAAAGAGAAGGGCAGGATCGCTCCTGCCCTTCGGACATCGGCAATGGTTGCGCTTACGCTACCACGACGTTGGCGGCCTGGAGACCTTTCGGCCCCTGGACCACATCGAATTCGACCGCTGCGCCCTCCGCGAGCGAACGGAAACCGTTGCCCTGGATGGCCGAGAAGTGGACGAATACGTCTTCGCCCTTCTCAGTCGTGATGAATCCGAATCCCTTGGCGTCGTTGAACCACTTGACGTTACCGGACGTTCTCATTGGTGAATCTCCTTTCTGTGCTGCCGATCGGAGATTCAAAGCAACCTTCTCGTCCCGAAAGGGCAAACAACTGATGCCCGTCGCAACCCAGGCGCCGCGGATTGAATTCCGTATCCCGCCTACCGCTGGATCGCGTAGCTCACCTTGAAGAAGATCGAACGGTCGGACTTCAGGAGGTCGTTCCGCTCCGTCAGGATGCGGTCGTCGCCGTAGCCGAGGTAGAGGACGGTCTGCCAGTTGAGTTTGTAGCTGTAGAGCAGGGAGCCGAGGAAGTCGCCGCTGTGCTGCGCGACGGGGATGCCAGGGTACTGACTGAGGTGCCGGTTGACGTCGTCGTACTGCGTGATGAGGCGCAGGATCGAGCTCGAGCTGAAGCTGTAGAGGGCGCGGATGCGTTCGACCTGCGCCGTGTAGACGTTCGCGCCGCGGTTCCTCTGGATCTCATGGTTCGAGTCGAATTCGAGAGTGGTGCGGTCGATGGGACGGAAGGTCGCAGTCGCGCCGAGACTGACGCTCCGGCCCACGACGAGGTTCGTGAAGTCGGTCGCCTCGCCGGCGCGTCCCTGCAACGACAAGCGCGTGACGCGGCGCGACGGATCGATCTGCACGAACCAGTTCAGGTAGTTCTGCGTGAACGTCTGCGTCCCGAACAGAACCTTCTCTTGCGGATGCAGATTCAGCTGGAGGTTCAGGTTGTGGACGCCGATCGCGAACAGGCCGATGTTCGGGCTGCTGAAGAGCGTGTTCCCGTGTAGGTCGACCTGGTGGTCGTACGCGACGACCGTACGAAGGAACGCGATCTTGGAGTGCTCCGGATAAAAGCGGAGCGCGTAGAAGGCATTGAGATCGCGGTACCCGACCTGCGGAATGAACCCGAGGTCCGCGCGGAAGTTGTCGCCGTACTGCGTGAACCCGAGACCAAAGTCGCGATGCAACTCGAGATGATTCCACGCCGCCGTCGCCGCGAACGCATGGCTCGACTGACCGTTCCACGCCGATGAAAGCTCCGGCTGATTCGGATTCTGCGTATCGCTGTAGAGGAGCTGACCCGAGACCGTATTCGATTGATTCGGCCGCCAGAGGAAATCCGGCCCGACGACGCGATTGTGTCCGCCGCCGCTGATCTCGCGGTCCGTCAGGATGCCGCCGACGTACGACTGACCGAGCTCGTGTCGGGCGCGCGCGATCACGTTCTCGGAGCGGAAGTCTTCCGCCGCGAAATCGCTCGACTGCGCTCCCGGGATGATCGTCAATCCGCCCCCACGGTCGTCCGCAGCCAGCACCGTGTACGTCGTATCGCCGGCGCGCGCGGTCGCGCGGAGGCCGGCGCGAGGCGACGTGATCGTCCGCGTGTACGCAACCTGAAGCGGCGTATTGAAAAGGTCGAACCCTTCGAGGAAGAACGGCCGCTTCTCCTGGAAGAAGACGGCGAACCGCTGATTGACCGTGATCTGCGGGACGTCCGCCTCGACCTGCGAGAAATCAGGATTGATCGTCGCGTCGATCGCCGCCGTCGCCGTCGGCGTCCACTTCAAGTCCGCGCCGACGTTGTTGTCGAGACTGCGGTCGTTGAAGTTTCCGAGAGACTCCGTCGCCTGTTCGAGATGCTGGCTGCTGACGTAAGGCGCAACCGTGAGGTGCCCCGCCTCAGGCAGATCGGTGAGACCGACGATCGGCGCCGAGTTGCAAACGAGGCAGTTCGCGTCGCGCCACACCGGAGAGGTGTAGAACGCGTACCGGAAGTCGCGCGGGTAGTTCCGCCAGATCAGGATGTTCCACGTCGGATTGCGGCTCGAATAGCGGAGCGACGAGAACGGAATCCGGTACTCGGCGCTCCAGCCGCCCTCGTCGATGTGCGCCGCCGTGTCGTAGAAGTAGTCGGGAGAGAAATCCTCGACACCGCCGGCGTCGTCGTAATAGCCGTCGCCCTGGATGCCGCGCGGGTTCACGCGCAACTCGAGCGCCGTTCGCTTCTCGCCGCGCGTGTCGAGGAAGACCGCGATGTTGTCGTCCGTGCCGAGGACCGCGTCGCGCTCGACGTACGGCGCGCGGATCTTCTTCGGCTCGGGGTCTTCGCAGCGGATGCCGATGTAGAAGTAGCCGTCGTCGTACGTCAGGTACGCGATCGTCTTCACCTTCGCCGGAATGTTGTCGCCGGGAGAACCCTCGACCCATTGCTCGATCTTCGCGGCGTCCTTCCAGCCGGCGTCCGAAAGGTCGCCGTCGACGGTGATCGGACCGCTCGCACGATGGATGTTGATCGGCGGCGGCGCCGGATGTTTGGGTGTGTTTTGCGCCAGCGCAACTCCGCTCGACACGGCAATCGCAACGACAAAGACAGCCATCACTCTGCGCATGCAGACATTCTCCGTACGAAGGGTTACGTACATTCGACGGAAGAGTTGCA
>DASXIH010000110.1:0-3183 GCA_036498125.1 Thermoanaerobaculia bacterium | reverse complement strand
CTGATCCTCGCCGCGCTCCACGAGCGGACGAAGCGCCGGCTCGCGATCATCGTTCCCGGCGACGCGGCAATCGACGACTTCGAAGCGGCGCTGCGGCTGTTCCACATCGATCCGCCCTGCGTCTCGACGTATCCCTCCCCTTCTCTCTCGCCCTACCAGGATGTCGGACCGGCGCTCGGCGTCGTGCGCGAGGAGGTCCGCGCCCTCGGGATGCTCATCGAGCAGCGCGCGGACGTCCTCATCGTCCCGGTCCGGGCGCTCTTCTCGCGCCTGCCGCGGCCGGAGACGTTCGCGGCGCGAATGCTCTCGCTGGCGGAGAACGAGGAGATCGACGTCCAGCAGGTGCTGCAGGCGCTCGTCGAGAACGGCTTCGTCCGAACGGACCTCGTCGGCGAGGCGGGCGAGTTCGCATTCCGCGGCGGCATCCTCGACGTCTTCCCGCCGAACAGCGAGAAGCCGCTCCGCGTCGAGCTGTTCGGCGACACGATCGACTCGCTCCGCTGGTTCGATCCGGAGTCGCAGCGCAGTGAGGATCCGGCGCCGCCGCTCACGATTCTTCCGATGTCGCACTTCCCGCTCTCGCGCGAGGTGCGAAATGCGCTCGCACGGCGGCTGTCGCTCGACTTCAACCATCCGGTCTACAAGCGCGACGTCGCCGAGAAGATCGAGCGCCTGCAGGAGAACGGCACGTTTCCCGGCATCGAGCACTACGTTCATGCCGCGGTCGACAGCGTCTCGTTCGCGGAGTACCTCCGCGACTGGACGATCGTTCTCATCGAGCCTGACGCGATCACGTCGAGCGTCGCGAAATACGAGTCGATGCTGCGCGCGGAGTTCGAGGCGGCGTCCGAGAAAGGACGCGCCGTCTATCAGCCCGAGAAGCTCGTCACCCCCGGCATCGAGGTTCTCGGCTTCGTCAGCGGCTCGCGCCTGGCGCTGAGCGAGGTGCACATCGCGTCGAAGGAATTCGACGAGTTGCGCGTGCACGCGCCGCAGACCGACCGCTACACCAACCGGCTTCCGGAGTTCACGACCGACGTGCTCCGCGCGCGCGACGACAACAAACGGCAGGTCTTCTTCGCAGCGACGAAAGGGGGCGCGGAGAAGGCGGAGCGGCTGCTTAAAGAGTTCAACGTTCGCCTCTCAACGGAGACATTCGGGGCCGAGATTCTCATCGCCTCCGGCCATATCGCCCGCGGCTTCTCCTTCGACGAGATCAACCTCATCGCATGGAGCGAGTGGGATCTCTTCGAACCGCCCACCTCCTCCGGACGCCTCGGGGGGCGCCGGCGCAAGTCCGAGGCCTTCGTCACCGATCTCCGCGATCTCAAGGTCGGCGACCTGATCGTCCACGTCGATCACGGCGTCGGCCGCTTCCTCGGACTGCAGCGCATCCCGTTCGGCGAGACGGAGCGCGAGGTGATGGAGATCGAGTACAGCGGCGGCGGCAAGCTGCTGATGCCGATGGAGAACCTGAATCTCATTCAGAAGTACTCCGGCGGCGGCGAGGAGGCGAAACCGCAGCTCGACAAGCTCGGCGGCACCACGTGGGCGCGCAAGAAGGCCTCGGTCAAGAAGGCGATGCGCGACATGGCCGATGAGCTCTTGAAGCTCTACGCGACCCGCCAGATGGTCAACGGCCACGCGTTCAGCAAGGACTCGCCGTGGCAGTTCGAGTTCGAGGACGCGTTCGAGTTCGACGAGACGGACGACCAGATCTCCGCGATCGAGGACGTGAAGGCCGACATGGAGTCGCGCCGTCCGATGGACCGCCTCCTCTGCGGCGACGTCGGATACGGCAAGACCGAGGTGTCCATGCGCGCCGCGTTCAAATCGGTGATGGACGGCAAGCAGGTCGCGATCCTTGCCCCGACGACGATCCTCGCGTACCAGCACTACCGCACCTTCCTCCGCCGTTTCGCGAGCTTCCCGGTCACGATCGAGCTGCTGACCCGCTACTACTCGGCGAAGGAGCAGCGCGAGATCGTGCAGAAGCTCGAGGCGGGCGAGATCGACGTCATCATCGGCACGCACCGCGTCCTCTCGAAAGACATCAACTTCAAGGACCTCGGCCTCCTGGTCATCGACGAGGAGCAGCGCTTCGGCGTCGCGCAGAAGGAACGGCTGAAGCAGATGAAGAAGGCGGTCGACGTCCTCTCGATGTCGGCGACGCCGATCCCGCGCACGCTGCACATGTCGATGGTCGGCATCCGCGACATCTCGGTCATCGAGACGCCGCCGAAGGACCGCCTCGCGATCCAGACGGCGCTCGTGCCGTTCAACGACGACTTCATCCGCGATGCGATCGCGTTCGAAGTCGATCGCGGCGGGCAGGTGTTCTTCGTCCACAACCGCGTCGAGTCGATCTACGCGATGAAGGAGTACCTCGAGAAGATCCTCCCCGGCTTGCGCGTCGCCGTCGGGCACGGACAGATGGACGAGCGCGAGCTGGAGCGCGTGATGCTCGCGTTCATCACCCGCGAGTTCGACGTCCTCCTGGCGACGACGATCATCGAGAACGGGATCGACATCCCCGCCTGCAACACGATCCTCATCAATCACGCGGAGCGCTTCGGACTGTCGCAGCTCTACCAGCTCCGCGGGCGCGTCGGACGAAGCGATCGGCTCGCGTTCTGTTACCTCCTCGTGCCGAGCGATCGCGTGCTGAGCGGCGACGCCAGGAAGCGTCTCGCGGCGATTCAGGAGTTCTCCGACCTCGGCGCCGGCTTCCGCATCGCTGCGAAAGACCTCGAGATCCGCGGCTCCGGCAACATCCTCGGCGGCGAGCAGTCGGGCGAGATCGCGGCGGTCGGCTTCGAGATGTACACGAAGCTGCTCGAAGAGGCGATCCGCGAGCTGAAGGGCGAGAAGATCGAGGAGGAGGTCTCGACTTCGATGAACCTCGGCGTCGACATCTACATCCCGCACGACTACATCGCCGACGAGAACCTCCGGATGACGTTCTACAAGAAGATCGCCTCGGCCACGACCGACGTCCGGCTCGACGATATCCGCGGCGAGATGCGCGAGCGTTTCGGCGCCCTGCCGCCGAACGTCGAGAACCTCTTCCGCTTCGTGAAGGTGAAACACTTCGCGCAGCAGCTCGGCGTCATCAGCGTCGTCCGCGAAGGCGCCCGCGGCGTCATGAAACTGACGCAGCGGGCGCGCATCGATCCAAACAAG
>DASXIH010000109.1:0-8671 GCA_036498125.1 Thermoanaerobaculia bacterium | reverse complement strand
CGCCGCGCTCGCGAAGCTGAAGGACGCGTTCGAAGACCGCTCCTCGTGGATGGTCTTCATGGAAGTCGATCCGCGGCTGGATGTCCTTCGCGAGGACGTTCCATTTCAGAAGTTGGTAGATCGATTCGGATGAATTAACCTTTTGTCCATGTCCCGCAGCTCCCTCCTCGAAAAAGTCTGCAGTGAACAGATCATCGGCGTCGTGCGCGAAGACAGCGCGGACGTCGCGGCGCATGTGATCGACGCGTATGCGCGCAACGGAATCCGCGTCATCGAAGTGACGATGACGACGCCGGACGCCGTGGAGTTGATGTCGATCGCGGCGCAGAAGTACGCCAGCGCGGAGATCATCATCGCCGCCGGCACGGTGCGCAACACCAACGACGCGGCGCTCGCGCGGCGCGCGGGCGCGCAGGTGATCGTCTCCCCGCACACCGACCTCCGCATCATCGAATACGCGAACGAGAACGACCTCCTCTCGATCGCCGGGGCGGCGACTCCCACCGAGATCATTCGCGCGTGGGAAGGCGGCACCGACATCGTCAAGGTCTATCCCGCCGCCCACCTCGGCGGCGCCGACTACATCCGCGTCATTCGCGGGCCCATCCGCGACGTCCTGATGCTCGCGGGCGGCCCGGTGCCGCTCGACACGATCGACTCCTACCTCGACGCCGGCTGCGTCGCCGTCAACCTCGGCCCCTCGCTCGCCGTCCCCGACCTCGTGCGCGGCGGACAGTGGGACGAGATCGGCCGCCGCTGCGTACTCGCGGCCTCGATCATCCAGTCGCGGCGCCAGGTCTCGGCTAGCGAGCCATCGACCTACGTCCATTAGATGACGCTGCTATTCGCCATCCTCTTCGCCGTTGCGCCGTCCGTCAGCCAGACGTCGTGGATGCGGCCCGACGCGTTCCATCTGACGATCGGAATGAGGAAAGCCGCCGCTGTGAAAGCGCTAGCCGACGGCGGAGTCACGCTCCGCGACGGCGATCACGCCGGGCAGATGATCGCCGACATCACGCCGACGAAATCGCTTACGGTGGAGTTCGCGAAGGAGCGGCTGCAGTCGATCCGCTTCGAGCTCTTCACGATGTCCGACGTCATCGGCCCCGCGTTCGAGGAAGAGAAGAAATCGCTCCGCGAGTCGTTCGGCGCGCCGAAGGCGATCTCCTCGAAATCGATGGTGATCTACAACCACACCTTGCCGAACGTCATGGCGGTCATGACGGTCGACAAGAGGCAGGGACTCGGAACGCTCGCGGTGCGCTACTTCGATCCCGCTACTGCGTCCCGCCGCCAGTGAGCGTCACCGCGGCGGTCTGCGGGACGTAGCGCATCGTTTTCCCCTCGTACACCCACACTCCCTCTCCCTGCGTGCCGACGAAGTAGCGGTCGGCCACGAAGGGATCGAGCGCGATCGAGTTCACCTCGGTGTGCCGCGTCGGAGGCGCCAGCGAGCGCCAGTCGTTCTCGCTCGGATCGGCGACGAGGATCTCGTGCTCGCGTGAGGTGAGGAAGAGCCGCGAGCCGCCGAAGACCGCCGCGTACTGCGCGTCAGGAGCGTCGGCCGGAATCCAGCGGAAGTTCTCGTCGATGCGGCCGGCCTTCACACCCTGCACGCCGGCGATGAAGACGAGCTGTTGGCCGCCGAGCTGCCGGAGCGCGACGGTGCGGCCGCGCGACGGCGTGTCGATGATTCGCAGCCAGCGCGATCCGTCGAACGCCGTGAGGCCGTTCTCCGTCAGCGCGAAGAGCGCCCGCTTGTCGCCGAGCATCCCGATCACGATGTCGACCGTCCGCGTGTCGGCGCCGCCGAGGACGTACCAGGACTTGCCGCCGTCGCGAGAGGTGTAGACGCCTTCGTTCGTGGCGGCGAAGAGACGAGAGCCGTTGAAGCGGACGACCTTGTCGACGCGGAGCGGCAGATTCACCGGAGCGCTCTGCGTCCAGTCGGCGCCGTCGGCGCTGTAGAAGAAGCCGCGCTCCGTGCCGGCGATGAATCGCGGGTCCGCTTCGCCGGTGCGTGCGACGTCGAGCGACAGCACGCCGGCAGGCAGCTTCGCCGCCTCGCCCGCGCGTTCCCACGTCGCGCCACCGTCGTTCGAGCGATACAGCCCGGAGGCTGCGCCGCCGAGGGCCACCGTGGCGTAGACACGGTTCTTCGCCGACGGATCGGGGACGATCTGCGTGATCTTCACGTCGTACAACCCCTGGCACGAGCGGGTGAACGTCTTCGCGTCGTCGTCCGAGACGTAGACGCCGTCGCCCTCCACGCCGACGATGACGCGGTGCGGACGCTGCGCGTCGAGCGCGATCGAGTTGATGACGAGGTCCTCGCTCGAGACGGCGTACCACGACTTCCCGCGATCATCCGTCCGATACAGGCCGCCGACCGACCCGGCGTAGACCACGTCGTGGTTGCAGGGATCGACTTCGATATCGTGGATGCGGCGGTTGTTGAAGCCGTCGCGGTAGCGGGTCCACTTGTCGCCGCGATCGGCGGAGTTGTAGACCCAGCCGCACGTCGAGACCCAGACGCTGTCGGGATTGTCCCGCTCGATCAGGATCTGGAACATGTCGGTGTCGAGCACCATCCCGTTGTTGACCATCTTCCACGTCTTGCCGCCGTCCTCGGAGCGCTGCCCCTGGCGCCACGTGCCGACGTAGATGCGGTCGTGCGTGCGCGGGTCCATCGCGAGCGACTCGACGTTCTCCTGATCCGAGATCTTGCGCCACGTCGCGCCGGTGTCGTCGGAGCGATAGACGCCGGTCAGGCCGCCAACGACGACGACGCTCGGATCGTGCGGATCGATGGCGATCGCGCGAACGGAGAAGTCTTCCAAGCCGGCATCGCGGCGCGTCCAGGTGTGGCCGCGGTCGTTCGAGACGGCGATCACGCCGCCGCCCCACAGCCCCCAGCTCGCCGCCCAGAGACGGCCGTCGCGGTCGACGAGGAGGTTGTCGACGATGTATCCGGGGAACGGTTTGCCGTGGTACGGGTTCGACCACGTCTTCGCGCCGTCGGTCGAGAGATACACCTCGCCGCCCGACGTGCCAAGGTACAGCGTGTCCGGCTCGCGCGGATCGACGATGAGCGCCCGGACGTCCGCACCGAACAACGCAGCCCGCCGCCACTGCGCGAACAGCGGCATCGAGACCAGAAGAAGACCAATGAGAATCAGGAACTTACGCAATGATCACCCGTGAGGAAGAATTTACCACGGTGGCAAGAAGCAAACCGGCTGCCGTCGATCGCTATGCCGCCATGCACCTATGCCGCTATGCTCCGCCCCCATGACCAATCTCCGGCGTCGAGACATGGACCAGCTCCGCACCTGCGTGTTCCCGTGCGCGGGGTTCGGGACGCGCTTTTTCCCTGCGACGAAGGTGATCCCGAAGGAGATGCTGCCGCTCGTCGACAAGCCGATTCTTCAGTACGGGATCGAGGAAGCGCGCGACTCCGGCTTCGAGAAGCTGATCATCGTCAACTCGAAGGGGAAAGACACGATCCTCGACCACTTCGACCGTTCGACGGAGCTCGAGCGCTCGCTGCAGGAGCGCGGCAAGACCGAGTTGCTCGCCGAGGTCCAGGCGGTCAGCAACATGGTGGACCTGATCACCGTGCGCCAGAAAGAGGCCCTCGGGCTCGGCCACGCCGTGATGCAGGCGCGCGAGGCAGTCGGCAAGCATCCGTTCGCCGTCGTCCTGCCGGACGACGTCATCCTCGCCGAGGAGCCGTGCCTGCTACAGATGCGGCGCGTGTTCGAGGAGACCGGAAGGCCGGTCGTGGCGCTGATGGAAGTCACCGAGGAGGAGACGGCGCGCTACGGCATCGTCGGCGGCGAGTTGATCGCCGACCGGCGGTTCAAGATCAGTGAGATGGTGGAGAAGCCGAAGATCAACCCGCCGTCCAACTACGCGATCATCGGCCGCTACATCCTGCCGCACGAGATCTTCGGCATCCTCGAACAGACCGAGCGCGGCGCCGGCGGCGAGATCCAGCTCACCGACGCGTTGCGCGAGCTCCTGCGCGCCGGCGACTTCTACGGCGTCGTGTTCGAAGGGAAGCGTTACGACGCGGGCGAAAAGCTCGGATACCTGAAGGCGACCGTCGACTACGCGCTGAAGCACCCGGCGCTCGCGGACGAGTTCCGCGCGTACCTCGAGTCGCTCTTCACGCGCCAACCGTGAAACGAATCGACCTTCTCGACCTTCCGGAGGCGATGCGCAAGCTCGTCGGCGAGTGCGAAGTGACCGGCAACCGCACCGCGTTCGAGCGCGGCGGCCGGCCGGTCGCGCTGCTGGTGTCCTACGACGAGTGGCTCGCCCTACGCGAGACGATCGCGATCGTGAACGACCAGCGGCTCATCGCGGCGTGGCGGAAGTCGGAAGCGGAGATCGGCCGCGGCGCCATCGTGCCGGTATTCGACCTGCCGCGTATCCGCGTCACGAAATCGGTGAACGTGCCGGAAGAAGCGCGCGCCCTGTTGCATCGGATCGACGACGACCCGATCGCCGGCGCCCCCCTCTTCGACCCGCTCAAAGGCCTCTGGAGCGCCCGCGACGGCGCATTGCGCGTCGTCTACCGCATCGACGCCGAAGCGCGCGTCATCCTCGTCATGCTGATCGGGCAGGCGGAGGACGACAGATGAAACACCCCTCACCCGCACTCCGCTTCGCTCCGTGTCTCCCTCTCCCCGCTTCGCGGGGCGAGGGGAGAGTCGGTGTGCTCGTGTTTCCTACCCTTCGCCCCACGAAGTGGGGAGAAGGTGGCCGAAGGCCGGATGAGGGGCAACAGCAAAGATGAAGTTCATCTTGGCCTCCTCCTCCCCACGGCGACGCGAGCTGCTCGCGTCGATCGGGCTGACGTTCGACGTGATTCCGAGCCATGTGCCGGAGGTGCGGGACGAGCGCGAGTCGCCCGAGGAGTACGTGGGGCGGCTGTCGCGCGAGAAGGCGCAGGCGATCGCGAGCCGGCATCCGGACCAGTGGGTCATCGCGGCCGACACGACGGTCCTCCTCGGCGAGCAGCTACTCGAAAAGCCGTCCGACGAAGCCGACGCGCGGCGGATGCTCGCGACCATCGCCGGACGCACCCACATCGTCTACACCGGCGTCACGCTCCAAAATGTCTCCCGCGACTGGTGCGAAACCCGGCTCGCCGAGTCGGAGGTCCGGATGCTCCCGCTGTCCTCCGAAGACATCGCCTGGTACGTAAAGACGGGGGAGCCGCTCGACAAAGCGGGGGCCTACGCGGTACAGGGAATCGGCGCCATGTTCATCGACTCGATCCACGGCAGCTACACCAATGTCGTTGGATTGCCGCTTGCTACGCTGTTCCAAATGCTCCGAAAAGCTGGAATCGACCCTTTAGCGCACTAGAATTCACGCATGTCGTCAGCAGCAAAAGTCGGCGCCTTCATGCTCGCCATCCTGGCGATCCTCGGATACTTCGTCCTGAAGATCGAGGACATCAACGTGCATCGGCAAGGCCGCGGCACGCGCGAAGTGACCGCGGTCTTCGATGACGTCGCGGGTCTCGACAACAAATCGCCCGTCCGCATCGCCGGCGTTCGCAAGGGGAAGGTCAAGGACATCGAAGTCATGCCGAACGGCAAGGCGCGCGTCACGATGGAGATCGACGACGACGTCCCGATCCACAGCAACTCGGCGGCGCGCGTCACGAACCTCGGACTCCTCGGCGAGAAGTACATCGAGCTGAATCCCGGCACCGCCGCCGCTCCGGTCGTTCCGAACAACAACGAGCAGACGATGGTGCAGTCGGCGCCGGCACCGGCGTCGATCGACGACGTCACGACGCAGATCTCCTCGATCGCGACCGACGTCAAGGCGGTCACCGCCTCGATGCGCGACGTCCTCGGCGGCCCGGCGGGCGAGCGCCGCCTCGAGGAGATCGTCACCAACGTGCAGGCGATCACGGCGCAGACGCGCGAGCTGATCGCCGCGAACCGCGCCAACGTCGACGCCACGATGGCGAATGTCCGCGTGATCAGCGAACAATTGCGGACGCAGATCCCGCGGCTCGCCGACTCGATCGACCGCGTCGCCAATGAAGTCGGCGGCACCGTCGGCGAGAACCGGAAAGACATCCACCAGGCGGTCGACAATCTGCGCGATCTCTCGAAGGACCTCCGCACCACCGCCGACAATCTGAACAACATCACCGGCCAGATGCGGAGCGGCGAAGGCACCGTCGGTAAGCTGCTCTACAGCAACGAAGCGCACGACAAGCTGACCAACGCGCTCACCGCCGTCGAGAGCGGCGTGAACGAGTTGCGCAACACGCTCGGCCGCGCCGCGAAGATGCGCCTCGACCTCGGCATCCAGGCGAACTACTACGCGGGCCTCAAACAGACGCCGGTCACCGAGTTCGTCGGCGGGAACTCGCGCTCCGAGGTGATGCTGCGGATCACGCCCGACCCGGAGAAGAACCGCTTCTACAACATCGTCGTCGCCGACGATCCGCACGGCGCGTCGCAGACGCGGACCTACGAGCAGACCATCACCGATCCTGCCACCGGCCAGACCACGACCACGATCACCGACACGACGAAGTACGACCGCACCTACCTCCTCGGCGCGCAGGTCGGCTGGGTGCTCGATCAGTTCGCGGTCCGCATCGGCATGATCGACAGCACGGGCGGCGCCGCGGTCGACTATCAGTTCAACCCGCGCATCCGGATCACCGGCGAGGCCTTCGACTTCGGCAAGAAACGCGATCCGAACCCGCACCTCCGCCTCCGCGGCGAGTACGTCGTCCGTCACGACACGCCGAAGACGCCGCTGATCTTCGTCTCCGGCGGTCTTGACAATCCGCTGAACAAGAACGGCCGCGCGGTCACGTTCGGCGGCGGCATCCGCTGGCGCGACGACGACCTCAAATACCTCCTGAGCAGCGTTCCGATCGGCAAATGATCCGCGCCGCCCTCCTCTTCGGCGGCCGCTCCGCCGAGCACGAAGTGTCGATCCTCTCCGCGCGATCGGTCGCCAAAGCCGCCCCACCCGACCGCGTCGAATTCGTCCCGATCTTCGTGACCAAGGACGGCCACTTCACGGATCCGGAGCTCAGCGCCGCAATCCTGGTTGGGGCGGAGGCACGCCCCTCACCCGGCCCTTCGGGCCACCCTCTCCCGAAGGGAGAGGGACGTGAAGAGACAACTCCCTCTCCCTCCGGGAGAGGGTGCCGCGAAGCGGCGGGTGAGGGGCGTGCCCCCGCCCAGAGCACGTTCTCCTTCGAATCCTGGATTCGCGACGCAAACCTCGACATCGTCTTCCCGCTCATCCACGGCACCGGCGGCGAAGACGGCGCTCTCCAGGGCTACCTCGAAACGCTCGGCGTCCCGTACGCCGGCAGCGGCGTCACCGCCTCCGCGGTCGGCATGGACAAGCACCACATGAAGCAGGCATTCGCCGCCGCGAAGCTGCCGCTGGTCGACTACGTACCCGTCACGGAGCCGGACTGGAAGAACGAGCGCGATCGAGTCACACGCTCGGTCGTCAACGCGATGCGGCTGCCGTACTTCGTCAAGCCGGCGAACAGCGGCTCATCGGTCGGCGTCTCGAAGGTGAAGAACGACCGCGAGCTCGCGCCGGCGATCGAGCTCGCGTTGCGCTTCGACGAGAAGGTGCTCGTGGAGCGCGGCATCGACGCGCGCGAGATCGAGGTCGCGGTCCTCGGCAACGATCAGCCGGAAGCGAGCGTGCCGGGCGAGATCGTCGCGGGCCGCGACTTCTACGACTACGAGGACAAGTACATCGAGAACAAGTCGCAGCTCGTGATCCCGGCGAAGCTGACGAAGGAGAAGTCGGAGGAGATCCGGAAGATCGCGGTCAGCGCGTTCAAGGCGGTCGGCGCGGCCGGGTTCTCGCGCGTCGACTTCTTCGTCGAGCGCGGCACGAACCGGCTGTATCTCAACGAGATCAACACCATCCCCGGCTTCACGAACATCTCGATGTACCCGAAGCTGTGGGAGGCGACGGAGCTGAAGTACCCGCGCCTGATCGAGCGCCTCCTCGAGCTCGGGATCGAGCGCTCGCGGGCAAGGGCCGCACGCCGCGCCAAAGCGATGGAGTGGTTCGAGAGCGTAAAGTCGCTCACGTCGTAGTTACGGGGTTGCGGGGTTGCGGGGTTACGCGGTGGAGATGAAGCTGCGCGTAACCTCGTAACCGCGTAACCTCGTAACCTCGTCATGTGGCCGTTTCGCATTGCCTGGTCCCGCCTTCGTCCCATCAACGCGAGCGCGATCACGCGCATCACGATCGTCGCGGTCGTCATGGCGGCGTTCCTCTACGGCGACTTCAAGCTGTTCGCGCGGCTCTTCACCGCGGTCGCGAAGGTCGAGACGGCGACACCCTTCTTCGCCCTCGGCCTGTTGCGCAATCTGCTGGCGATGGTCTTTCTCGTCGCGTGTGTCGTTCTCTTCTCGTCATCGATGACGGCGGCGATCGGTGCGTTCTTCTCCGACCTCGACCTCGACGTCTACCACGCCGCGCCGCGCGCGAAGCTCTCGATCGCGCTGTCGCGCTGGGCGAAGACGCTGGCGCAGAGTGCCGCGGTCGTCTTCGCGTTCCTCATCCCGCTCTTCATCGCGTTCGCGCAGCAGTACAAGCTCCCGCGGATCTTCTACGCGTCGGCGATCCTCAATCTCTTTCT
>DASXIH010000108.1:0-2593 GCA_036498125.1 Thermoanaerobaculia bacterium | reverse complement strand
CGGGACGACAACGAACACTACTTTCCGATCATCTGGCGGAACTTCCTGAACATCTCCGAACTGATGAACGGGCCGGGCGGCGGGCCGCTTCCGATCCCCGTCGCCATCTGCGTCACGAAGTGCGACAAGTATCCGGAGGCGTTCGACGATCCCCGCGCGTTCCTGCGCAGCCGCATGGGACTCACCGCTTTCAAGGCGCTCGCCGATTTTTGTCCGCAGCGGTCATACTTCGCCGTGTCGGCCATCGGCCTCGATAACCTCGTCGTCGGCGAGGACGGGCACGCCCGGCCGAAAGGCGAGCCGAAGCCGGTCAACGTGCTTCAGCCCATCGAGTGGTTGTCGGACACAATGCGATGAGTGAACGGATCGAGGTCCACCGGCTGATTTCCGGCATCGCGACGGGAGCCGGCGCGCGCGGATTCAGTGTCATCGCCTCGAGCGCGCCGAACCTTCCTTCCGATCTCGTCAACCAGTTGGTCGCCTCGACCAACGTCGGCAAGCTCGGTGAGCAGGACTTCCCCGGAGCCATCGGCGCTTTCCCGCAGGTCGAATGGTTGCGCGCCAAGTACGCCGTGCTCGCCCGCTACTACCGCAGTCCGAAGCCGGAGCGCACCGGGCAGTACGTCGTGCAGCGCGACGTCTTTCTCGTTCCCTGGACGCCATTCGCCGCTGCTGCCGACACGGCCGCGTTTCTCGACCGGTTGCCACAGGGCGAAGCGATCGAGACGGATGACACGCGTCTCGATCCGTGCGTCGTCGACCTTCCCGTGCTCGCCGACCGCAGCCGCCTCGCGGCGATCAAAGGCTTCGATGATTCGTTCGTCGCCGACATGCTCTCGGCGGCGCTCATCAACTCCGTGACGCTGTATTCGAAGGCGCCGCAGGCGAACGTCATTCCTGCGCTGTTGCTCCTTCTCCCGCCGAGCATCCGGCGGCATCTGACGTTCTGTACGCTCGTCGGCGATCCCGCCGTCCCTCTCCCTCTCAAAGGGATTCGCGCGTTTCCGCAATCGCTCACCGGGTCGCTGGCGGAACTGGATCGCGGCCGGCTGACGGCGCCGATCACGCGTCTCGCGATTACGAACGCGCTGGTCCAGTCGTGGCGCGCAGGGGGCGACGCTCTGCAGCAGCATCACACCTGGCTCGATCACTTTTTTCAGGACCGGATGCCGCCGGTCGCCGACGTCGAGCATGCGCACGAGGTCTGGATGTCCAGGGGGCAGTTTCACGCCGACCTGAATGGAGAGAGCGTTTGGAGCAGCGCTGCCGCATATGTCGGGAGAGCGGGGGACTCCGAGGCGGACCGCGTCGAAGCGGCGACAAAGCTGGTCGGCGTGATGCGGCTGCCGGACGATGCGCGTCGTTATGGCAGCTTCCTGCGCACGCTGAAACCGAAGCGCAGCGAATTGACGGACATCATCGATGCGATGGCGGCAAAGGTCACTGCGTCGCCGGAGAGGGCCGAAGCAGCCGTCAAGATCTTTCAAGACTATGGCGACGGCGCCGAAGAATTCGTCAGCAAACTCTTCGTCAAGCTTCCGCCGGCGTCGCGCAATATCGAGCTGTTCCTCCGTATCCTCGCCGTTGCGCCGGCGGCGGTGACCGCAGGCGACCGGCAGAAAGCGATCGCGACGTGGGCATTCGCGCGCGATCCGGACGAGAAGCAGCTCCACCAGCTCTTCGAGGGCTTGCGGAATCGCAAGGAGGTCGAGTCGCTACGCACGAACGGACCGCTAGCGAAACAGGTGATGAATACGCGGACCGGATTGCTGGCCTTGCGGCTGACGGAGTTGAGTCTGGGACAGGCGGGCAGCCACGCCTCCCGCCTCGACGACGGGGCGAACCTCGCACGGGAGGCGGCTGCGACGCCCGGCGAGGCGGTCCGCGCCATCGCATGTGCGCGCCGCGAATGGCAGGCCCACCCCGAGCTCGCGCTCCCGCTGACAGCGGAAATCCTCAGCCGCGTGCAGCCGAATCGTGATCTTCAGGAAGTGCTCACGATCTTCGGCGAGGCGTATACCAAAGCGAACGACGCGCTCCTCGAAGCGGTCGGACCGTCGCTGAAGAGTGCGAAGGAGCGCGCGTCGAAGAACGGCGATGCGTTGCGCGTTCTGCGGCTCGCCGATGCCCGCCGTGAGGTCGTGAAGGCGACCGCCGCGCTGCGCTCCGCAATGTCGAAGGTCGTCACTTCGTGGAAGGGTGGGGAAGGACGCATCACCGCCGCGGACCTGCTCACGGTCGTGGCGGCCGAGAACGAGCCGCTGGAGGTGTCGCCGGCCGCATGGGCGCTCCTTTCCATGATCGCGGACGACGATCGCGGAGGAGAGTTTCTCGAGACGTTGTCCGGCCAGTCGCAGGCCCGGATGTTCCTCGCGTTCGTGGCGCTGGCGGCGATGACCGAGTCAGGCTGGCCGCCCGCGGCCGCGGCGCTGGCGCCGGCAATCGGAGCCGTTGCAGCGATGCGGCGGACGTCGCGGTCGTTGCCGGTGCCGCGGTCGTTCGCTGCGTCGGACGCCGAGGAGCTCGCGGCACTCGAGAGTTTGGCGGAGGCAATCGGCGGGACCGCGGCGGCGGGAGCCGTGCGTCACGAATT
>DASXIH010000107.1:0-5166 GCA_036498125.1 Thermoanaerobaculia bacterium | reverse complement strand
CCGTCGATGATCGAAGAGTGGAAGACGAAAGATCCTGTCGACCGGTTCGAAAAGATGCTGATCGACAACCGCTACGCCACGCAGGACGACCTCACCGCGATCGCGCAGCGCGTGAAGCGCGAAGTCGACGCGGCCACCGACGAAGCCGAGCGCTCGCCGATGCCGCGGGGCGAAGAGGCGACGATGGGGTTGTTCCAAGGAGACGGATATTGGGATTCCTAATGGGAGGGGCGGACGCCCTCGTCCGCCCGCGCGGCGACAGCCGCGCTGACGCGCGCCCGGGCGGACGAGGGCGTCCGCCCCTCCAAGAGTTTGTCTATGGCTGAAACCTATTACATCGACGCGATCCGCGAGGCGATGCAGGAGGAGATGGAGCGCGACGAGCGCGTCTTCCTCATCGGCGAGGACGTTGGCCTCTACGGCGGCGCGTTCAAGACGAGCGCGGGCCTCATCGACAAATTCGGACCGCAGCGCGTGATCGACACGCCGATCAGCGAGATCGCGATCGTCGGGGCGGCGTCGGGTGCTGCGCTGATGGGAATGCGTCCGATCGCCGAGATGCAGTTCATCGACTTCATCACCTGCGCGTACGACATCCTCGTCAACTTCGCGGCGACGTCGCGCTACCGGGTCGGGAGCGCCTGCCCGATCGTCGTGCGCGGGCCTGCGGGCGGCGGCGTGCACGGCGGACCGTTCCACTCGCTCAACCCTGAGGCGATGTTCATGAACCGGCCGGGCCTGAAGATCGTCGCGCCTGCGACGGCGTACGACGCGAAGGGGCTCCTCAAAGCCGCCATCCGCGACGACGACCCGGTGATCTACATCGAGCACAAGTACCTCTACCGCCGGATCAAGGAAGAGCTCCCGGCGGAGGACTACATCGTGCCGATCGGCAAGGCAAACGTGCGCCGCCGCGGGCGCGACCTGACGATCCTCACCTGGGGAGCGATGGTCTACGTCGCGGAAGACGCGGCAAACGATCTCGCGAAGGACGGAATCTCGGCCGAGGTCATCGACCTCCGTTCCATCCTGCCGTTCGACGAAGAGGCGATCCTCGAGTCGGTCGCGAAGACCAATCGCGTCGTGATCCTGCACGAGGCGCCGCTCACCGGCGGCGCGGGCGCCGAGTTCGCCGCCCGCATCGCCGAGAAAGCATTCGACTACCTCGACGCGCCGATCAAGCGCGTCGCCGCGCTCGACGTGCCGACGCCGTACTCGCCGCCGCTGGAGGCCTTCGTGCTTCCCGACAAGGCGCGGCTTCTGAAAGCGGCGCATGAAGTGCTTGAATACTGATAGGAGTGATCCATGGCCACTGATGTGCTGATGCCGCAAATGGGCGAGTCGATCGCCGAAGGGACCGTGTCGCGCTGGATCAAAAAGGTCGGCGACAAGGTCGAGCGCGACGAGCCGCTTCTCGAGATTTCGACGGACAAGGTCGACGCGGAGATTCCCTCGCCTACCTCGGGAACGCTTTCGGAGATTCTCGTCAAAGAGGGTGAGACGGTGGCGGTGAACTCGGTCGTCGCACGCATCGCAGCCGAGGGAGCCGAGGCGGCAGCAGCACCAGCGCCGGCACCCACGCCTGCACCCGCTCCTGAGCCTGAGCCCGAAAAGCCGGCAGCTCAGGCGCCGCCTCCTCCCGAGAAGGAAGAAAAGGAAGACGAGAACGTCGAGTCGCTCGAAGAGCGCCGCCGCACGAAGTCCTCCCCGCTCGTGCGCAAGATTGCCCGCGAGAACAACATCGACATCTCGCAGCTTCAGGGCACCGGCATCTCAGGACGCGTCACCAAGAACGACATCCTCGGCCACCTGCAGCAGCCGAGTGTGGCGCCGGCAATCTTGCCGGCGACCCCGTCGCCTGCACCAGCACCGGCCCCAAGACCTGCCGGCGCCACGCAGTCCATCCAGCTCGAGCCGCTCTCCGTGATGCGCAAGAAGATCGCGCAGCACATGATCCAGTCGAAGCAGACGTCGGCGCACGTCACGACCGTCTTCGAATTCGACTTCAGCGCGATCGAGAAACTGCGCCGCCAATACAAGGAGTCGTACGCCGAACGCGGCGTCAAGCTCACCTACCTCCCGTTCATCGTGCAGGCGATCGTCGCCGGACTCCGCGAGTTTCCGATCATCAACGCGTCGATGGACGACACCAACGTCATCTACCACGGCGACATGAACATCGGCATCGCGGTGGCGCTCGACTGGGGCCTCATCGTCCCCGTCGTGAAGAACGCCGACGAGAAGAACGTCCTCGGCCTCGCCCGCGTCATCAACGACCTCGGCGAGCGCGCCCGCACGAAGAAGCTTTCCCCCGACGACGTGCAGGGCGGCACGTTCACGATCACCAATCCCGGCATCTACGGCGGCCTGTTCGGAACGCCGATCATCAATCAGCCGCAGGTCGCGATCCTCGGCGTCGGCGGCGTGAAGAAGCGTCCCGTCGTGATCGAGACGAAGGAAGGCGACTCGATCGCCATCCACTCGATGTGCATCATGTCGCTCACCTTCGACCACCGTCTCATCGACGGCGCGGTCGCCGATCAGTTCATGGCGCGCGTCCGCCAGATCATCGAGTCGGGGCAGTTCACGATGTAATCCGCCCGTGATCGCCCCGCTTCTCCTCTACGCGCAGCTGGTCTTCACCCCTCCCGTGAAGACCGGTGTGGCCGGCGAGGGGAAAGTCCGGACGGTCACGGCGCCGATCCCCTTTCCGGCGGAGAACCAGAAGTGGCTCCGGATCGTCACGCCGCGGTTCGACATCGTCAGCGCCGCGACCGACTACCGCACGCGTGAGATCGCCCGCGACCTGGAGACGCTCGCGACGGCGCTTCATGAACTGCAGCCTCCTTCGGCCGCCGCCGCACCGCGAACCCGCGTCGTGATCTTCGGCCGGCGCCGCGACGCCCAGCCGTACTTCGACGCGCTCATGCAGCGCGAGAAGGCGAAGGTCGGGGGGCTGTTCATCGGAAGGGGCGAACGTGGCGTGATGCTGGTCGACGCCTCGTCGTCGATCGAGGATCGGACGCCGTATCACGAGCTCATTCACTCGCTGCTCGCCTCGCGCGGCGCCCGTCCGCCGCTCTGGGTCGAAGAGGGACTCGCCGAGTTCTACTCGAACGCGGAGTTCGGCCGCGGCGAGATCACCTTCGGCTTCCCGATCCGCGAGCACGTGAACCTCCTGCGCTCGCGGCCCCTGGTCTCGATGCGCGACGTCGTCGCCACGCGCTTCGAGTCGGAGGAATCGCTGAATACGATCTTCTATGCCGAGAGCTGGGCCGCCGTCGACTCGCTGATCGCGCTCAACCGGCGCGAGTTCCCAGCGTTCGTCGCCGATCTCATCTCCGGTCTCGACGTCGACATCGCACTGCGCAAACATTACCGGCGATCGGTCGACGACCTGACGAATGCCGTTGCCATGTACGTAAGCTCCGACCACCCCCTCGTGACGTTCCGGATCGGGGCTCCCGCTCCGCCGGACGTCGAGCCGCCGCGCCTCCTCGCGCGCACCGACGTCCTCCAGCACCTCGGCAGCATGCTCTCGATCATCCCGGGACTCGAAGGCGAAGCGGAGCGGCACTTCCGCGGGGCGCTGGCGATCGACCCGAAGTACGCCCATGCCCTCACCTCCATTGGCGCGCTGCGCCTCGCCGACAAGAAGTTCACCGAAGCCGACCGCCTCTTCAAACAGGCGGCGGACATCGCACCGAACGATCCCGAGATTCTGCTCGCGCGCGCGGAATCGCTCCTCCGCGACGAGCTTGGCCCCTTCGCCGAGACCAACGAGATCACGCAAGAAGACATCGTCCGCTTTCACGAGGCGCGCGCGATCGCGCAGCAGGCGCTTTCAAGAGGCGCCGACCCGGGCCGCGTCTACGGCGTGATCGGGACGTCCTACATGCGCGACGCCGACGTCATCCCCGGCATCGCGGCGCTCGAAAAAGCGCACACCCTGCTCCCCTCCCGCGCCGACTACGCGCTCCATCTCTTCGCGATGCTGCGCCAGACCGGCCAAACCGCGAAGGCCGATGCCCTCTTCGCGAACCTCGACTCGATGCACGACCCGCAGGTCTCCTTCGCCGCCCGCGCCGTCGTCCTGCGCCTCGAAATCGACCGCGCGAATACGTTGATCAAACAACAGCGCCTCGGCGACGCAGCGGCCGTCCTCCGCGCGCTCGTCGACAAGACAGACGACAAAGACGCGAAAAGCAGCCTCGCCCGGCAGGCAGCGGAAGTCGAATACCTGGCCAGCGTCAACGCCCAGATCTCCGCCTTCAACGATGCAGTCACCCTCTTCAACCACGACCACACCAAAGAAGCGATCGCCGCCCTCGACACCCTCCTCGCCACCGCCACGGACCCGAAGGTCATCTCGGATTCGAAGCGGCTTCGGGAGTTGGCCGTGAAGAGGGCTAAGCGTTGATTGCACGCCCCTCATCCGGCGCTTCGCGCCACCTTCTCCCGCCGGGAGAAGGAGTTGTTCGATCACAGCCCCTCTCCCTACGGGAGAGGGTGGCCGAAGGCCGGGTGAGGGGCGTGCGTCTCGCGGGAATGTGTGTCCCACCACATTTGCTTACCCGCATGTGCAGCGGCCGTGTGAGCTTCACCAACTGCATCTCGTCACCTACGAAAACGGCTTGAAGTTGCAGCAGAAGCTGGTCGAGATGCGGCAGCGCGATGAGCTGCCCGACCAGTTCCTGCTGCTCGAACATCCGCCGGTGATCACCCTCGGCCGCGGCGGCGACGCGAAAAACCTCCTCGCCTCCGACGACACCCTCCGCGCCGAGCGCGTTCGCTTCTTCGAGACCACGCGCGGCGGCGACATCACCTACCACGGCCCCGGCCAGCTCGTCGGCTACCCGATCCTCCACCTCGGCGAAGGCAACCGCGACGTCCGCAAGTACGTGACGAACGTCGAGGAAGTTCTGATCCGCACCGTCGCCGAATACGGCATCACCGCCGAGCGCATCGACGGCCGTCGCGGCATCTGGGTCGGCAACGAAAAGATCGCCGCGATCGGCGTCCGCATCGCGCGATGGGTGACCTCCCACGGCTTCGCCCTCAACGTCAACACGAACCTCGGCCACTTCCGCCTCATCACGCCGTGCGGTCTCCACGGCACCGGCGTCACCTCAATCGCACAGGAGGTCGGGCACGAAGTGCCGCTCG
>DASXIH010000106.1:0-11601 GCA_036498125.1 Thermoanaerobaculia bacterium | reverse complement strand
TGATCCGGTCATCATCCTCGGGCAGGCGCCCGGCCTGGTCGTCTATGCCCGGAATCTGATGCTCATCCATCGCCATGCTGAACGTTCCGCAGCGCAAACAGCTCCTGACCCTCGCCCGTGAATCGATAGCCGCCGTCTTCGCGGGCAAACGCCTCGAACCGGCCGCCGATGCCTACGACGACGATCTCCGCCGCCCTGCCGGCGCCTTCGTGACGCTGACGGAAAACGACGACCTGCGCGGCTGCATCGGATCGATCGAGCCGGTCGCGCCGCTTTATCTCGCCGTCGCGCAGAGCGCGGTCAACGCTGCCTTCCGCGATCCGCGCTTTCAATCGCTCCGGAGCGACGAGCTGCCCCGCATCGAGATCGAGATCTCGGTGATGGGACCGATCGAGCGGGTCGTCAATGTCGACGACATCGTGGTCGGGCGCGATGGGCTGATCATCCGCCGCGGCGGATACGCCGGTCTGCTCCTTCCGCAGGTCGCCACCGAGTACGGCTGGGACCGCGAGACGTTCCTCGAACAGACCTGCTACAAGGCCGGATTACCGCGCCATTCGTGGCGCGAAGCGGGCACGACCATCGAAAAGTTTGCCGCGGAAGTCTTTGGCGAAAAAGAGCTTACCGAGACAGCGGGCTGAACACGCAATAACACTCTCCCTCCGACCGTTTTGAGGCGCGTCATCTAACTTATTCGGAGGAGATCAGCCACGTTGAAGAACGCTCTCACGAGTCGTCACGCCCGTCTCCGGAAATGCGCAAATAACAGCCGTACGTACCGGCTCCTCGGTGCGCGCGGCGCGGCGGCATTGCTGATGGGGGCCGCGCTCTCGGTGGGTGGGCTGACGCAGGCGCTCGACGGCGCTCACTTCGTCGTCGAGAAGGGCCTCGACTCGGTGCAGGTGGTCAAGCAGCAGGGCACGGATGCGACGGTCGTCGCCGACGTTCACGACGGCTTCGCCGCGAATTCGCTCTTCAAGCTGTCGCGCGTTCTCCCCGAGTCGCTCGTCTCACAGCGGATCGCGCTCTTCGATGACGCCTGGCTGCCGCAGAACGACCCGCAGAACGAGCAGCGTGAGGTGAAGCGCGACGTCTTCCACGAAGAGATGGCGCGCATCAACAACGTGATCCGGCGCCAGTTTTTCGCGAACGCGATGCCGTACGGCGACATCATTCATGAGAAGGCGATCAAGTACGACGTCGACCCGGCCCTCGTGGCCGCGGTGATCGAGCAGGAGTCGAAGTTCCACCGGACGGCGCACTCCTCGGTCGGCGCCCGCGGGCTGATGCAGTTGATGCCGCGGACCGGCCGCTGGCTGGGAGCGCGGAATCTCTACGATCCGGCGCAGAACGTCGACGCCGGCGTGAAGTACATCAAGTACCTCCAGCACCGCTTCGACGGCAACGTCAAGAACACGATCGCCGCCTACAACGCGGGCGAGGGGAACGTGAAACGCTACAACGGCATCCCGCCGTTCCGCGAGACGCAGACGTACGTGAAGAGGGTCATGAGCAACTACCAGAAGCGGAATGAACAGTGGCGCGACTTCTCCGCGGAACATGCCGGCGTAGCCGACGACGGCGTACGAACGCTGCGCTAGTGACTGGTCACTAGTTACTAGTCACTAGTGACTAATAACCAGTAACCCTTTGACTAACCCTCTCCATTTGCGCTACTTTTCCCCTACTACTGGCCTGAGAAACCTGGGAGGGGATAATGAGTGTGCGTCGGGTGGCTCCCGTTCTCCTGTTGGTCGTCACGCTGCCGTTGTTCGGCGCGAAGGCGAAGCATTCGTCGCGTCCGCCGACCGATCTGCATCGCGTAGGCGATCACTGGACGGCGTACAACCCTCCTGCGCCGTCGACGTACGCGCCGAACGCGAAGACCTACACGGTCAAGTCCGGCGACACGCTCTGGGCTCTCGCGAAGCAGTTCTACGGCAACGCGTACCTCTGGCCGCAGCTCTGGGAGTCGAATACCTGGATCACCGACGCGCACTGGATCTATCCCGGTGACACGCTCCTGGTCGAAGGCGAGGCGGGCAAGACCGCCGAGAGCACGACGACCGGCACCACTCTGAGCAGCGGCAACACCAGCACCCAGTCGAATACGAACGCCCCGTTGCCGACGGTGAGCCTCAACACGGCGGCCGCGGCCCCGACGGCCCTCGGCGCCGAGGCGGATTTGTATTGCTGGGGATACCTCGGAGCGCCGAGCGAGCCGATGCCGAACGAGATCGAAGGCTTCGAAGACACCGAGATGCTCTACCAGCAGGGGGTCGTCGATCAGGCGATGAGCGTCCGCGACGGCGACGTCGTCTTCATCAAGGGCGGCAGCGCCACCGGTCTGGTCGCCGGCGAGACGTATCTCCTCGTCCAGCCGGGCGACGTCGTGACGCATCCGATCCGGAACACCACGATCGGCCGTCACTACGACTTCGTCGGCCAGGTCCGCATCCTCTGCACCGACGCGAACCGCGCGACGGCGATCGTCACGCAGTCCTGCCAGGAGATCTACATCGGCGCGAAGCTCAAGCCGCTTCCGCAGCTTCCGATCCCGATCGCGCGCGTTCCGGACCTGCCGACGATCTGCGACAGCGCCACGAATCAGCACAGCGGCTACATCGTCAACTCGAAGGGCTTCATTTTCGGCCTCGGCGTCAGCGATTTGGTCGAAATCGACCTCGGCCGTGACGACTCGCTGCAGCCGGGCGACGTTCTCACCGTCTATCGCGACAGTCCGATTGCCGGCCAGCCGCGGCAGGTTCTCGGCGAGATCGGTGTTCTCACGACCGAGAGCCACACCGCGACGGCACGCGTGGTGGCGATGCGGCGGGCGATGGAAGTTGGCGACAAGATCGAAATGCGATAAGGTGCGCCGTCGCGCCGGCAGCAAACCGGGTCCATAGCTCAGCGGTTAGAGCTACCGGCTCATAACCGGCAGGTCCCAGGTTCGAATCCTGGTGGACCCACCAGAACATAACGATGAATCGACTCTGTCCCAAGCATCGCAACGATCGATCCGCACAGGCGTTCCGTTCGAGGAACGCCTTTTTTGTCTTTGGAGGCTCTGTTGAACAATGAGGTGGAGAAGTTGTGGGAGCTGCAGCAGGTGCTCACGCAACTCGGCGACCGCGAAAAGCAGCTGAACACGAAACCGGAGTCGTTCGCGGCCGTCGATGAGGAGTTCCAGTCGGCGAACCAGGAGATGGAGCGGCTCGACTCGCAGCTCGAGACGATCGCGAAGGAGCGCCGCCGCGTCGACGGCGAGCTCACCGACCAGCAGGAGCTCCTCAAGAAGTACCAGGGGCAGCTGATGCTGGTGAAGAACCAGCAGCAGTACGCCGCCGCGTGGAAAGAGATCGACGCCACGCGCAAGCACGTCAAGGAGCTCGAAGACTCGGTGCTGAAGTCGATGAACGAGACCGAATCGGTGCAGACGCAGCTCGACGAGCGCCGCACGAGCTTCGATCCGCTCAAGGCGAAGCACGACGAGGAGTACGCGTCGTGGCAGTCGTCGCTCGGCGACCTGCGGACCGAGATGGGGCAGCTGAAGGCGAAGCAGGCGCAGATCGAGGCGCAGCTCCCGGAGCGCCTCCGCCGCCAGTTCTGGCAGGTGGCGAAGCAGCGCGGCAACGTGGCGGTCGCGCGCGTCGACAACGACAGTTGCAGCGTCTGCCGCACGCGCGTGCGCGCCATGGTGGCGCAGCAGCTCAAGCGCGGCGAAACCGTCCAGTGCGAGGGGTGCTCCCGCATCCTCTTCATGGAGAGGCCCATATCCTGAAGGCGATCGCATACGTCGACGGCGCGGCTCGCGGAAATCCCGGCCCGGCCGGGTACGGCGTGTACCTCCGGATGGAGCACGGCGAGATCATCGAAGTCGCCGGCTACCTCGGCAAGACGACGAACAACGTCGCCGAGTATTCGGGGCTGCTGGAGGCCCTCGCTGTCGCGAACGCCGAGGGGGCGACGGAACTGGAGGTGGTGTCAGACTCGCTGCTGCTCGTCAAACAGATGAATGGCGAGTATCGCGTCAAGCACCCGAACCTGGTCCCGCTCTACCAGCGCGCGAAGACGCTGGTGCGTGCGTTCCGCCGCTTCTCGATCCGGCACACGCTGCGCGCGGGCAACAAGGAAGCCGACCGGCTGGCGAACATCGCCGTCGATCGCGCCGACGGCCGTTGGGAAAATCGTCGCCGTGCTGACGCTTGACGAGATCCGGGCGAACCTCGCGACCGTGAACGCGCGGATTGATGCGGCGTGTGAGAACGCGGGGCGCAAGCGCGAAGAAGTGACGCTCGTCGCGGTCTCGAAGACCTTTCCGGCCGAAGCGGTGACGAATGCGATCGCTGCCGGCGCGACGCATGTCGGTGAGAACAAGGTGCAGGAGGCGCGCGACAAGCAGCCGCTCGTTCAGGGCACGGCGCGCTGGCACCTCATCGGGCACCTGCAGTCGAACAAGGCGAAGGACGCGGTGCGGCTCTTCGACGTGATCGAGACCGTCGACTCGGCCGAGCTGGCGGAGAAGATCGGGAAGGCGGCGCTGGCCGCCGGCAAGCGGCAGGAGATCCTGCTGCAGGTGAACGTCGGACGGGAAGAGCAGAAGAGCGGCGCCGATCCGAAGGACGTGCCGGCCCTCTGTCGCGACGTGGCGGCCATCGACGGCATCTCCCTGCGCGGGCTCATGGCGATTCCGCCGTTCGATCAGGACCCGCGGCCGCACTTCCGCGTCCTGCGCAAGCTGCAGCAGCGCACCGGAGTTGCAGAGCTGTCGATGGGGATGAGCGAAGACTTCGAGATCGCGATCGAGGAAGGGTCGACGATCGTGCGCGTCGGACGCGCTATCTTCGGAGCGCGCGGATGAGATTCGTCCTGCCGTTCATCAAAGTCCTGCTGATCGTCCTCGACCTTCTGCAGTGGACGATCCTGGTGTGGGTCGTCATCTCGTGGATCCTCTTCTTCGCGGCGCAGTCGTCGATGCGGTGGCGCCATCGGGGCTTCTACAACGTTCTCAATCAGCTCAACGACATCTTTTCCCGCATGACGTACCCGTTCCTTCGGCCGTTCCGGCGCTTCCTGCGGCGCTTCGACACGGCGGGGATCGACTGGTCGCCGCTGCTGCTCCTGTTGGTGATCTACCTGATTCGCTACCTCATCGCCGCTATACTGGTTTCGTAGTGTGATGGGAGGGCGTCGATGCAGAACCTCACTCCGCTGGAGATCCAGAAGCAGGTCTTCGCGCGTGCGTTGAAGGGGTACAACCCGGACGAGGTGCGCGGTTATCTCAGCCTCGTGGCCGAAGAGATCGAGCGGCTGGTCAAGGACGTCGACCGCCTCTCTCGCGAGAACGCGATGCTCCGCGACGAGCTGGACGATCACTCGCAGCGCGAGCGCATCCTGAAGGACACGCTTCTCTCGGCGCAGAAGGTGTCGGAGGACGTGAAGAGCAACGCCCGCAAAGAGGCGGAGCTGATCGTGAAGGACGCCGAGCTGCTCAGCGAGCGCGTGATCGCGCAGGCGATGCAGCGCGTCTCCGACCTCGAGCGCTCGATCCAGGACCTCAAGATCGAGCGCATCGCGGTCCGCACACGCCTTCAGGGAACGCTCGACACCGTGCAGCACGTCATCGCCCTCGACGCCGAGCAGGAGTCGACTGAACAGCCGATCACGAGCGTGTTCCGGAAGCGGATGGAGAGTTGAGAGAGAATTTATCCTCCGGCGCATCGCGCCGGAGGATCTGGCGCAGCTCGCGATGATCGCAGGTGGGCACCAGATCCTCCGCTTCGCGGAGGATAAATTGAGCGCATGCTTCTCATCCGCAATCTGAGGCAGATCGCCACGCCGCGCGGACGCGGTCCGGTACGCGGCGGCGCGATGCGGAAGCTCGACGTCTATGACAGCGATCCGGTGATCGTCGTCGATGGCGAGAAGATCGTCTACGTCGGTCCGGAGCGCGACAACGTGCATCAGATCGACGAGGACTTCGACGGCCGAGGGGCAATGGTGATTCCGGGGTTCGTCGACTCGCATACGCACATCCCGTTCGCCGGCTTCCGCGAGTCGGAGTTCAACCGGCGGCTGCAGGGGGAGACGTACGCGGAGATCGCCGCTTCGGGCGGCGGCATCGCTTCGACGGTGCGGCATACCCGCGCCGCCAGCGAGGAAGAGCTGGCCGCCAACGTTTTCGCGCGCACCGCGACGATGGCGCTTTACGGAACGACGACCGCCGAGGCGAAGAGCGGGTATGGGCTGAACGTCGAGGACGAGCTGAAGCAGCTGCGCGCGATCCGGCGCGTCAGCAACCGGTCGCCGGTGCGGCTCGTGCCGACCTGCCTCGCGGCGCACGAGTTTCCGCCGGAGAACAGGAGCGCGTCGTACGTCGACGAGGTGATCGAGAAGATCCTGCCGGCGGTTGCGGAACAGAAGCTCGCGACGTTCTGCGATGCGTTCGTCGAGCAGAACGTCTTGACGCGCGAGCAGGGCGACGCGGTGCTCCGCGCCGGTGCCAAGCTCGGGATGACGCCGCGGCTGCATGCCGACGAACTGTCGGACTCGGACGGCGCCGCCCTCGCCGCGGAGCTCGGCGCCGCGTCCGCCGACCATCTGATGTACATCAGCGACCGCGGCATCGAGGCGCTCGCAAGCTCCGATACGGTCGCGAACCTCCTCCCCGCGACGAGCTTTTTTCTGATGTCGGAGCGTTACGCCCCCGCGCGCGAGCTGATCGACCGCGGCGCGATCGTCTCCCTCTCGACCGACTGCAACCCCGGATCGTCGATGACGGAGTCGATGCAGACCGTCATCCAGCTCGCGACGCTCCGCATGAAGATGACCGTCGAAGAAGCACTAACCGCCGCCACGCTCAACGGCGCGCATTCGCTGCGGATGGCTGACGAGATCGGCTCCATCGAGCCCGGCAAACGCGCGGACTTTGTCCTCATCGAAGCGCCGAACTACCTCCACCTCGTCTACCACTTCGGCGTAAACCTCGTGACCGCCGTCTTCCGCGACGGTCAGCGCGTCGTTTGAGCGCCCGCCTCTGTGTGGTGCCGATAATCCTGCCGGCGACGCCGCGGCGCCAGCGCGGCTGATACGTAGGGCGGGCTTCAGCCCGCCCGGACGGGCTAAAGCCCGTCCTACGTTACCCTGGGCGCCGTGAAATTGGGGCAGCCTGCCGGACGCCACCTATTTTCTGCCAGCCGGAGTCATCAACTTGAGCTACAAATCGTGGTCGCGTATGACGATTGAGGCCGAAATCACTTTCCGTCCAGCGATCGAAGTCGGCCGAACAACCCCGCTACGCCTCGACCATCCTACAGCTCGTTATCGGCCTCACGTCACCGTCAAAACGTCGACACCTCCTTTGCTCGTGTCCCCTGAGGATCGGCTCGGTGTCGAATTCCCCCAGCAGTGCGAGGAACTACAACCCGGACGCGCAACGCGACTTCGCTTTCAGGCGCTTTATCCGAACGTCGATTACTCCGCATTGCAGCCAGGAGTAGATTTCTCCATTCTCGAAGGGCCGGTGGAAGTTGGAAGTGGCCGAGTCGTGCGCGTTATTGCGCCAGATACGGAAAACTCGGAGTTTGAGAGACCTGCGTGAGCTTCCTCGCTGATACCTTCCAGCCGCCAGACAAACAGGAGCAGGTGGCTGGTGACATCGGGTCGAGCGAGCCCGGCAAGCGCGCCGACTTCGTCTGATCGTTTGAGTGCAGCCTCGGTTGCAACCCCTTCGAGCGGTAGAATCCTAGTCCGTCATGGAACGGAAGCTCGAAGACATCGCGTCCGAAGCGCTACAGCTGAGCGTTGAGTCGCGTGCCGCCTTAGCTAAGTGCCTACTCGATAGCCTCGATGAGCTGACCGCCGAAGAATACGAACGGTTGTGGGTTGAAGAAGCCGCTCGTCGCTATCGACAGCTCAAGGCTGGCGTCGCAACATCCATCGCCTCAGGGGACTTGTTCGCTAGATTGGATGCACGCGCTCGGAGATGAAGTCGCGGTTCCACGAGGCCGCAGACGCAGAGCTTACCGAAGCAGTTGCTTACTACGACGGCAAGGCGTCCGGCCTCGGCGATCGATTTCTCGCGGAGGTCAAAGATGCGACTCGACTGATCGAGCGATATCCCGAGATTGCTCCTGTCAAAGACTTCGGCGTCCGAGTGAAAGTCCTTTCTCGGTTTCCATACAGCCTGATGTATCTGCTCGAACCTGACGAACTCTTTGTTTTGGCAGTCGCTCATCACAGCAAGCGACCTGCATACTGGGCTGACCGCGTGCCGGAGGACAGCGGCGGATAGGACGCCGCTGTCGCGTAAAAATCACAGAGTTTGCGGTAGAGCTCTGCAGCGGTGGTGGGAGGAGAGGGCGGAGAGGACGACGTCGAGGTCGAGTACTTCCCTGCGGGCGGCGTTGATCAAGATGGCACCGGGTTTCATGGCGGTGATCTCGCTGGCGGCGATCGTCCGGCGGGTCTCGTTTGTGGGCGAAACGGGCAGGTGAGGATGTCGGCGACCGCGAGGAGTTCGTCGAGCGACGAAGCGCGTTCGGTTTCGCCGGGGGCGGCGACGTAGGGATCGAGGGCGATGGCGCGCATCCCGAACGCGTGCGCCAGGCGCGCGACGCGGGAGCCGACGTTGCCGTGTCCGACGATGCCGAGGACGTACTGAAGGCCGCGCGCGGTTGAGCGAAAGAAGGTTAGCCCGGCGCGCACCGGGCGGCGGGCCACGAGAGCGGCCATGTCTTCCAAACCCTCCGTAACGCCGGTAAGCTCCGCGAATGACGCTGGACGAAGAGAAGATTGATCGGGCCGTTCTCGCGCTGCTCTTTCTCGGCCTGCACGAAGGCAACCGCGCCTGGAAAGGTTTCGACTGGGACGCGATGAATCGGCTCCACGCGAAAGGCTACATTTCCGATCCGGTGGGGAAGCCCAAGTCCGTCGTATTCAGCGAACAAGGCATGCTCGAAGCACAACGGCTGCTTGAAGAACTCTTTAGCGCGAAGTGATCGCAATCAGCCTAGCGCCGGCACTCCAGGTATCAGGAGCTGATCGGCGAATAGCTGCGCGAGTCTTCGCGGCGTTTCCGTGCCTCGCTCATTCCGCTCTGGATCCGGACGCGCACGTCATCCTGGGATGGCGCGTTTGAGCCGGTTCCTCGTGCCGGTCTCGGATGCCAGTTCGTTCGTGTCCCGTTTTCGGCAACTCGCTTCGGGACTTGCGCAACTCGTGTCCGGGCCGCGTCAATTCGTGTCATCCCCGGCTGACACGCATATCTGTTCTCGGCCAACTCATGTCAGCCATGGCTGATATCGATTGCGCGGATTCCGGTGGGTCACTTCTAAAAATTAGGCAGGCGTTGGACGCGTCCTGATATCGATTGAACGGGCGCTGATATCAATTGAGCGCGCACCTGATGCGCGTTGCTGAAATTCAGACACGCGTGTCGGCCGTGGATGACACGCGTGGGGCGAAAGATGATGCGGCTTGAGCAAAATCAGATATTGAACTGGCAGATTTTCCGGTACAGCAGCTCGGCCGCGGTGCTCTTCGCCTCGTAGGTCCCGCCGCCGATGTGGGGGGTGAGGATGAGGCGGGGGTCGTCGGGCCACTGGCGCTGCGGTGGCTCGACGTCGAAGGTGTCGACGGCGAGGCCGCCGAGGCGACCTGACGTAAGCGCGGCGAGGGCGGCGCCGAGGTCGAGGACTTCGCCGCGGGCGGCGTTGATCAGGATGGCGCCGGGTTTCATGGCGGCGATCTCGCGAGGCCCGATCATCCGGCGGGTCTCGTTTGTGAGCGGGACGTGCAGGGTGAGGATGTCGGCGACCGCGAGGAGCTCGTCGAGGGAGTGAGCGCGCGAAGTCTCGCCGAGGTCGGCGACGTACGGATCGAGGGCGACGACGCGCATCCCGAACGCGCGGGCCAGGCGGGCGACGTGGGAGCCGACGTTGCCGTGTCCGACGATGCCGAGGACGTAGTAGCGCATTTCGTGGCGTGTGGCGCAGTCGTCGCGGTTCCACGTGCCCTGCTGCATCTGGCGCGTGTAGAGCGGAAGGGTGCGGGTGAGCATGATGATCTGGCCGATCACCATCTCGGCGACGGCGTTCGCGTTGATGCCGGGAAGGTGGACGAGGGGGATCTTGCGCTCGGAGAGGGCGTCGAGGTCGATGTTGTCGATGCCGCTCGTTCCCTGCGCGACGAGCTCCAGGTGCGGCGCTTTCGCGAGCATCTCCCGCGACACGTCGTTGATGGTCCGCGTAATCAGGACGTGTGCATCCCCGATGCGATCGACGATGGTGAACTGCGGATCGGCTTCGAGCCGTTCGACGAGCGCGCGCTCGACCGGCGCGGCGATGAAGACGTTTTTCACGCGGCGTGAGTCTACCGATAAACTGAGGCCGACTTGATCCGTAAGCACCGCACCGCGCTCCTCGCCGCCGCGGCGTTCAACTTCGTTCTCTTCTTCCCGTCGCTCTTCCTCGGCCGGGTCGTGTCGCCGAACGATGTCTTCTACAACTACGACCCCTGGACGCTCATCCCCCACGACCGCGTCCAAAACTCGCTGCTGAACGATCCGCCGACGTCGCTGCTGACGCAGGTGGTGATGCTGAAGCGCGGCGAGGCATTTCACTGGGATCCGTACGTCGGCAGCGGCATCCCGGGCGCCGGCTGGGCGGCGCTGATCTCGCCGTTCATTCTCCTCTCGACGTTCTGCGTCCCGATCGCCTGGTTCTACACGTTGCTGCTGTTCCTCAAGCTGAACGTCGCGTTCTTCTTCGCGTATCTCTGGCTGCGCGAAGAGCGCCTCGGCAAGCGGGGCGCCGCGATCGGCGCGTTGATCTTCGCGGGCGCCGGCGTCTACGCGGTCCGCTGGATGTGGCAGGCGACGAATGCGACGGCGCTCTATCCGGCGCTGCTGTGGCTCGTCGCGCGGATTTTTCACGGGAAGCGGAACTCGATCGCTGTGATGACGCTGATCGCGCTGGCGTACGCGCTCGCGGGGTTTCCGTCGACGATGGCGTACGGGGCGTACATGGTGGTGGCGTATGCGGCATTTCTATGGGCGCAGGCTGGAAGCCTGCACTACACGGCGAGGGAGATCGCGAAGGGCGTGCTCGCGGTAGCGACTGCGCTCGCGATCGCGGCCCCCTTCCTCGCGGCGTTTGCGGGATTCGTGAGGCGCACCGGCTACCTCGGCGCGCGGGTGAATCTCAGCACGACGGTGTTCTTTCCGCTGTCGCACTTTGCGATGTTTCTCCACCCGAATCGCCTCGGGAACAACGCGTACAAAGACTGGATCGGCGATCCGAAGCTCGGGATGCTGAACAACTACTACGAGGCGACGGTCTATCTCGGGCTGATCACGATTCCGCTGGTGCTCCTGGCGCTGGCGAACCGCCGCCCGCGCTCGCGCTGGTTCTGGCTCGCGACGACCGTCGTGGTTCTCGGCGCGATGTTCGGCCTCGCGCCGGTCGTCGCAGTGCTCGGACGGCTGCCGGGCTTCCGCTACACGCCGCTGGCGCTGTGCGTCATGCTCCTGCCGCTCTGCGCCGGCTATTTATCGGGCGCCGGCGCGCAGTGGCTCACGCGATGGCGCCTCCGCAACAC
>DASXIH010000105.1:0-11849 GCA_036498125.1 Thermoanaerobaculia bacterium | reverse complement strand
AGTCGTCGAACGAAGGCTTGCACCTCCTCGCGTCGTCGACCGGCGGGACGGTGTTCCAGAACTCGAACGACCTCGGCGAGAACTTCGAGCGCGAGCTGAAGTCGCAGGAGGTCGTCTACGTCCTGGCGTTCCAGGCTCCGGTGGCGACTCCCGGCAAGTTTCACAATCTGAAGGTGAGGCTCGTGAACGTGCCGGGCGGCCACGCGAACGCGCGCACCGGCTACTACGAGGCCGGCGCGGCGTCGGCGGCCGAGGCGACGCTCACGAATGCCGAGATCATCGTGAATGACGTCCCGCAGGATGCCCTCCACGTGGCGGCGATCGCCGCACCGTTTGCGACGGCCGGCGATCGGGCGCAGGTGCCGGTGATTGTCGAGATCAACGGCAACGACATCGCGAACGCGTCCGATTCGGCCGCCACGCTCGAGGTGTTCACGTACGCATTCGATTCCGAGGGCCGCGTGCGCGACTCGATCGCGCACCGGGTGGGCCTCGACGTCGCGAAGCTCGGCGCGACGATGAAGGAGACCGGCGTCAAGTACTACGAGACGCTCTCGCGGCCGCCCGGGAAGTACTCCGTGAAGACGCTCGTGCGCGTCGCGGAGTCGGACAAGAAGGGCTACGTGCGCAACGACGTCGTCGTGCCGGAGAAGAGCGCGATGGCGGTGTCGCAGCCGCTGTTCTACGAGGCCGGACCGAAGTGGGTGATGATCCGCGGCGCGTCGCACGACAAGACCAATGCGGGGTATCCGTTCCAGGTGGCCGGCGAGTCGTTCATCCCCGCCGCGGCCGTCCACGTGAAGAGCGGCGAGCCGCGCCGCTTCGCGCTGTTCGTCCAGAACGCCGCCCCCGGCGACCTGACGTTCGAGACCCAGCCGGCCGCGAAAGTCGTCGCCAAAAGCGGCGACGCCACCGGTTCCCGCATCGTCTTCGAGCTCCCCAGCTCGCCCGCCCCACCATCGACCGTTCAGGTCAGCGTGAAGAAGAAGGGAAGCGAAGCCGCGCAGACCGCCAGCGTGGCGGTATCACCGTAGGAGTGTCATCAAAACTGCACACAGGTCCGCCGTTTTAGCGCTGGGTGGCGCTAAAACGGCGAGGCGTGGCGCTAAATCAGCGCGGGTTGGCGCCAAATCAGCGAAGGGTCGCGCCAAAATGGCGCTGGGTCACGCTGTTTTGGCGACCAGTCGCGCCGTTTTAGCGGGGTGGCGCGCCAAATCAGCGGGATGTTGCGCCAAATCAGCCTCCGTGCTCGCTAGAAACACGCCCCTCACCCGCCGCTTCGCGGCACCCTCTCCCAAGGGAGAGGGAGGAGAAACACACACAGCCCTCTCCCTCCGGGAGAGGGTGGCCCGAAGGGCCGGGTGAGGGGCGTGATGCTTGCCTCGAGCGCGCTCACCACCCCAATACGTACGCGAACACGAGCGGTGCGACGATTGAGGCGTCGCTTTCGATGATGTGTTTCGGGGTGTCGGCGCCGAGTTTGCCCCAGGTGATCTTCTCGTTCGGGACGGCGCCGGAGTAGGAGCCGTAGCTCGTCGTCGAATCGCTGATCTGGCAGAAGTAGCCCCAGAGCGGGACGTCGGGACGTTGCAGGTCCTGGTGGAGCATCGGGACGACGCAGATCGGGAAGTCGCCCGCGATGCCGCCGGCGATCTGGAAGAAGCCGATCGACGACTTCTCCGACGTTCTCTCGTAATAGTCGGCCAGCGACATCATGTACTCGATCCCGGTGCGGACGGTGTGCACGTTCTTCACGTCGCCGGTGATGCAGTGGCCGGCGAACATGTTGCCGAGGGTCGAGTCCTCCCAGCCGGGAACGAACATCGGGAGGTTTTTCTCAGCGGCGGCGATCATCCAGGAGTCCTTCGGATCGATCTGGTAGAACTCCTCAATCGAGCCGTCGCGCAGGATCTCGTACATGAACTCGTGCGGGAAGAGGCGCTTCCCTTCCTGGTCCTTCGCCACCCAGTGCCGCAGCACCGCCGACTCGATCCGCCGCATCGCCTCGCCCTCGGGGATACAGGTGTCGGTGACGCGGTTCATGTGACGGTCGAGCAGCTTCTGCTCGTCCTGCGCTGACAGCGACCGGTAGTGCGGGACGCGCTCGTAGTGGTCATGCGCGACGAGGTTGAAGATGTCCTCCTCGAGGTTCGCGCCGGTGCAGCTGATCGCGTGGATCTTGTCCTGCCGGATCATCTCGGCGAGTGAGAGTCCCAGCTCCGCCGTCGACATCGCCCCGGCGATCGTGACGAGCATCTTCCCGCCCGAGGCGAGGTGCTTGTTGTAATCCTCGGCCGCCGCGATGAGCGCCGCCGCGTTGAAGTGACGGTAGTGGTGCTTGATGAAATCGGTGATTGGTGATGCCATGAGGCCACGAATCGTACACTACGCACTATGAAGCGAATCGTCCTCGCGCTCCTCTTCGCCACGACTGCGTTCGCGCAGCAGCCCGCCATCGAAAAAGACGTCCGAATCCTCGCCGCGGACGACATGGAAGGGCGCGGCCTCGGTACGAAAGGGATCGACAAGGCGGCGTCGTATCTCGAGGGGCGGATGAAGGCGATCGGGCTCGAGCCGGTGTTCGGGACGAGCTACCGCCAGCCTTTCCCGGTGAAGATCGGCGTCAGCGCCGGGACGAACAACAAGCTCGGCGACGTCGCGCCCGGCGACTGGACTCCCCTCGGCTTCTCCAGCGCCGGCGCGTTCGACGCACCGATCGCGTTCGTCGGCTACGGCATCTCCGCGCCGCCGCTGAACTACGACGACTACGCCGGCATCGACCTGAAGGGCAAAGTCGCGCTGATGCTGCGGTACGAGCCGCAGGAGAAGGACGAGAAGTCGCCGTTCGACGGACGCAAGCCGAGCCGCTGGTCGGCGATGCGCTACAAGGTCCTCCAGGCGCGCGAGCGCGGCGCCGTCGCGGTCATCTTCGCGACCGGCCCGCTGCAGGACGACGGACAGAACAAGATCCCGGCATTGACGAACGACGGTCCGGAAAGCCCGGCAGGCATCCCCGTGGTGCAGGTGAGAGCGTCGGTCGCGGAGAAGTGGATCGGCGACCTCGCGAAGTGGCAGAAGGACGTCGACTCGGATCTGAAGCCGCGGTCACGCGTGCTCGACGCGAAGATCGCCGGCAACGTCGACGTGAAGGCGGACTACTTCGAGACGGCGAACATCGCCGGCATGATCCCCGGCCGCGGCGCACTCGCGAATCAGGTCGTCGTCGTCGGCGCGCATTACGACCACCTCGGCTACGGCGGGCAGGGCTCGATGACGCCGAACGTCCACGAGATCCATCACGGCGCGGACGACAACGCGTCGGGCACGGCCGCGGTGCTGGCGATCGGCGAGCGGCTCCGCAAACAGCTCGACGACGTGCCGAACCGGCGCACCGTCATCTGCGTGCTCTTCTCGGGCGAGGAGGTCGGCCTCGCCGGCTCCGGCTGGTTCGTCTCGCATCCGCCGGATCGCTGGCCGCCGGTCGCGATGGTGAACCTCGACATGGTCGGGATGATGCGCGACAACAGGCTGATCGTGTTCGGGAGCGACTCCGCGCCCGAGTGGAAGGACGCAATTCAAAGCGCCACGGAGTTCGCGAAGGTGTCGGTCACGGCGTCCGGCGACGGCTACGGCCCCTCGGACCAGACCAGCTTCTACGCGAAGCAGATCCCGGTGCTGCACCTCTTCACCGGCGCGCACGACCGCTATCACACCCCCGCCGACACCGCCGACGTGATCCACTACGACGGCATCGCCAAGTCGGTCGATTTCGCGACGAGCATCCTGATGCACCTCGCTGCCGGAAAGGTGACGCCGCAGTACGCGCGCGCCACCGCGGCCCCGGCGATGGAAGGCGACAGCCGCGGTTATGGCGCGTACCTCGGCACGGTGCCCGACTACAGCGCGATGGATGCGACGACCGGCGGCGTGCTGCTGTCCGACGTCCGTCCCGGCTCGCCCGCCGACCGCGCCGGCATCACCGGCGGCGACCGCATCGTCGACATCGGCGGCACGCGCATCGAGAACCTCTACGACATGACCTACGCCCTGCAGGACCACAAGCCCGGCGACACGGTGGGCGTGAAGGTGGTCCGCAAGGGAGCGCCGGTGGAGCTCCGCGCGACGCTCGCGCAGCGCGGGCAGCAGGTTGCGGCGGCTTCGCCGGCAGCGGCAGCGGCAACGACGTCGATCGGTGCCGGCACGCCGTTCCCGAAGACATTCGCCGGCGAGAAGCACTTCAGGGACATCCGGCAGCTCACCATCGGCGGCGAGAATGCGGAGGCGTACTTCAGCCCCGACGGGAAGAAGCTGATCTTCCAGTCGACGCCGCGCGGCGCGCAATGCGACCAGGAGTTCACGATGAGTCTCGCGACCGGCGAGATGAACCGCGTCTCGAGCGGCAAGGGACGGACGACCTGCGGCTATTACGAGTATCCGACGGGCGACAAGATCGTCTACGCGACGACGGAAGGGGAGCCGCACGACCGCGGGAATTGCCCGCCGCCGCCCGATCAGTCGCAGGGCTACACGTGGTCGATCTATCCCGGCTACGAAATCGTCGAGGCGAATCCGGACGGCTCGAACGTGCATCCGCTGATCAGCGGGCCGGGGTACGACGCGGAGATGACGTGGTGCCACCAGGGCGGGAAGGCGATCTTCACCTCGACCCGCGACGGCGACCTCGATCTCTACGAATACAACGCCGCCGACCATAAGGTGAAGCGGCTAACGAACACGCCGGGCTACGACGGCGGCGCGTTCTACAACGCGCAGTGCACGGAGATCGTCTGGCGCGCGTCGCGGCCGGAAGGGGAGAAGCTCGCCGAGTACCGCTGGCTGTTGAACATGTTCCTCGTCCGGCCGACGGTGATGGAGCTGTGGGTGATGAAGGCCGACGGCACGAACCCGCGCCAGATCACGCACAACGGCGCCGCGAACTTCTGCCCCTACTTCACGCCCGACGGGAAGAAGATCATCTACAGCTCGAACGCAGGCGACCCGAAGGGGCGCGAGTTCGATCTCTACCTCGTCTCGAAGGACGGCGGCGAGCCGGAGCGCCTCACGACCGCTCCCGGCTTCGACGGCTTTCCGATGTTCAGCCCCGACGGCCAGTACGTCGTCTGGGCCAGCAACCGCGCCGACCCGGCGTCGCATGAGACGAATCTCTACATCGCGAAGTGGGTGGATTGAGGATCGACGGGCGCTAGCGCCGCACCGTGACCGTCGTCTTTGCGGACGTCGCGGCGCCGGTGTCGTCGGTCGCGTTGACCGTCAGCTCGGCGGAGACGCCGGTGAACAGCCGTTCGTCCGGGACGGAGCGCCGCGGCGCGAAGTGGTAGCGCCGCTCGCCGTTCGCGGGGACGGTGTCGGGTAGTTGAGCGAGTTGATCTTCGCCGCGTCATACGTGTCCTGCGCGACGTGGATCCCGCCGGCCGCGGTGACGTCCGCCGTGACGCGGTCGATGGTGACGGGATGTCCGCCGGTCTCGCGGACGATGACGTCGAACGGAAAGTCGTAGAGGGTTCCGGTCACCGGCTGCGCCACGATGGGGTTCGGCGCGACCTGTACGGTGATCGCGCCATGCCCCGGTAACGCAGTCGCGGACTGCGCCCCTCCCGTTCCTGATGTGCAGTATGCCGCCAGCAGCAGGAGCGGGAGGAGTGCAGCATGTTTCATGCGTCACATGTGGTGCATCTCGCCTGCCATCACCTGCACCACGCCGCACGCGATGCGCGGCCCCGCGTTGCCGGAAGGCTGCGACGTCAGGTCGTCGGGATTCGCGTGCAGGATGACCGCATGGCCGTTCACATCGTTCATTCCGCCGATGCTGACCGAGTGCGTCATGAACGAGGTGTGCACCTCGCCGTTCGCGTCGGAGGTGACGTTGCCGAAGTCGCCCGCGTGATGGCTGGAGGCGTCGGGCGCGGCGTGCGGCGCGTTGGTCGGGTTGTAGTGACCGCCCGCGGCATTGCCGAAGTCGGCGCAGGAGCCTTTGTCGTGGATGTGGAAGCCGTGCGTGCTGTTCGGCGCAAGGCCGGTCAGATCGACGGTGACTTCGACTTGTCCATCCTTCTGCTGCTGGAAGTGCACGGTTCCGTGTGCCGTCGCGGAGCCGAGCGGCGCGAGCGTCGTCGTCGCCATCGGCATCGGCGTGTGGGCGCACGCGGCAAAGAGGAACAGGGCGAATGGAATCAGGGCGAGTTTTTTCATCAGGTCTCCTCCGTTTTCGACGATATCACTGCGACCAGCCGGCGATGCGGCGCCCGAAAGCGCCGAGCCAGCTTGCCGCGACGTCCTGGTAGTAGAGCGAGCCGCTCTTCCCGATCGAGTCGGCGAGCGACGGGTAGGGCGAGACGAGCTGCGCCAGCTCGCCGATCTTCATCTTCTTCCGCCGCGCCAGGACGATCTCCTCGATCAGCGTCGTCGCGGTCGAACAGATCGCGTGCGCGCCGAGGATGTGGCCCTTCGCGTTGCAGACGAGCTTGAGGAAGCCTTGCGATGTCCGGTCGACGACGGCGCGGTCGACGTCTGCCATGTCGACCCGATACGTCTTGACCGAGTCGCCGAACTTCTCCCGCGCCTCCGCTTCGGTCATCCCGATGTGCCCGACTTCCGGGTCGGTGTAGAGGCCCCACGGGATGTCGTCGTAGCTCACGCGCGCGCGGCCGGGGAAGAGCATGTTGCGCACGAGCTTCACCGCCTCGTACGCCGCGACGTGCGTGAACTGCAAGCCGCCGTGCACGTCGCCGATCGCCCAGATCCGCGGAACGCTCGTCTGCAGGTACGCGTCGACCGCGATGTACGAGCGGTCCATCTTCATCCCGAGCGCTTCGAGCCCGAGGTTCTCGGTGTTCCCGCGGCGCCCCGAGGCGACGAAGATCTCGTCGCACTCGATCTCCTCATCGGTCACGCGGACGAGCTTCTTCCCGTTCGCCACCCGGACGCCGGTTACCTTGCTTTTCGTCCGGATCGCGATCCCCTCGGCCGTCAGGACCTTGCGCACCAGCGCGATGACGTCGTGGTCTTCCTTGTTCACGATCTCGTCGCCCGCTTCGACGACCGTGACCTCGCACCCGAAGCGCCGCAAGATCTGCGCGAACTCGATTCCGATCGCGCCGCCGCCGAGGATCAGGATGGATGCGGGAAACTCATCGCGATCGAGGAAGCTCGCATGATCGAGGTACCCCGCCTCGGCCAGTCCGTCGATCGGCGGGACAGCCGTTCGCGATCCGGTGGCGATGACGATGTCTTTCGCCGTGAGCGTCCGGCCGTTGACTGCAACGGAGTCGCGTGAAGTCAGCTTCGCCTCACCCTCGATGACGTCGATCCCAAGCCCGCGGAACTTCTCCGGCGCATCGTGGTGCTCGATCGCATGCCGTGTCGCGCGCATCGACTCCATCACTGCCCGCGGCGACACCCGCGGCTCGACCGCCTCCAACCCGAACGCCGCCGCGTGCCGCATCTGATGCGCCAGCTTCGCACTCGCCACCAGCGCCTTCGTCGGCACACACCCCGTCCAAAGACAGTCGCCTCCCAGCCTCGCCCGCTCGATCAGCGCAACCTTCCGCCCGAGCCGCGCGCAGCCGGAAGCGGTGACGAGCCCCGCGGTCCCGCCGCCGATCACGATGACGTCGTACTGGTTACTGGTCATTGGTCACTGGTCACTGGCGAAAGCGTAACGCGGAACCCCCTCATATCCTGCGGGGAACCCCCTCACATCCTCCGCGTCACCCCCTCACATCCAACTTCGCACCCCCTCGGCCCTGGTGCGGCCACCCCCTCGGGTCTTCTGCGCGGGCCCCATATCGGAGCGCGGATCCTCTCAGGTCTACCGCGCGATCCTCTTGGCCCTCACCGTAGACCCTCTCGTATCTGCCAGGAACGCGCGTCGCCCGTTTCCTGTCAGACCCACCGCGCGTTCCGAGAAGACGAGCACTGCGCGCCGGAAAGACCTGCCGCGCGCGCCGAAAAGTCCCAGTCACCAGTGACCCGTCACCAGTGACCCGTCACGCGTACACCGTCACCTTCCGCGTCCTCGGGCCATCCAGCTCGATGAAGTAGATGCCCTGCCATGTGCCGAGAACCAGTTTTGCGGCGCGGTAGGGCCAGGAGAGCGAGGTGCCGATGATCGTGGAGAGGAGGTGCGCGTCGGAGTTGCCCTCGCCGTGGCGGAAGTCGACGTTCGGGATCATGGCGCGCAACGCGAGAGTGAGGTCGCGCGGGACATCGGGATCGGCGTTCTCGTTGACCGAGATGGCGCACGTCGTGTGCGGGACGATGATGGTGCAGATGCCGTCGCCGCTCGCGACCTCAGACAATGCGCGCTGCACTTCCTCCGTGATGATCACGATCTGCTCGCGCTCGGTTGTGCGGACGCTGAACGTCTTCTCCTTCATGTGACGGTTATAATTCATCGCAAGCAAATCCAACTCCATGGCCTTCTTCTGCATCCACTGCAGATCCGAGATCGATCCCGCCTACAAGGCTTGTCCCTTCTGCGGTGAGGCGGTCACGGACTTTCTGCGCCGCTACCTGGAGCAGCCGCTCGACGGCAAGTACCAGATCCTGGCGCAGCTCGGCGTCGGCGGGATGGGGGAGGTCTACAAGGTCCTCCACCTTCATCTCAACGCAGTCCGCGTGATCAAGCGGATGCGCTCGGCGATCGCGGGCGAGGCCGGCGCGCACGAGCGGTTCCTGCGCGAGGCGCGGCTCGCGACGAAGATCCAGCATCCGAACGTCGCGGCGCTGTTCGACTTCTCGACGCTCGACGACGGCTCCCGCTACATGGTCTGGGAGTTCATCGAGGGGACGAATCTCCACGAGCTGATCGAGTCGCGCGGACCGCTCGCTCCACGCTACGCCGCCACGCTCGCGATCCAGGCGCTGCGCGGACTCGACGCGATCCACCGCGCAGGCATCGTCCACCGCGACGTCAGTCCCGAGAATCTGATGATCACGCGGGACGATCGTGACGTAGAGAGCGGCGAGCGAGTGAAGATCATCGACCTCGGCATCGCGAAGGGAAGCGACGCCACCGAGGAGAACACCAAGACCGGGATGTTCGTCGGGAAGTGGAAGTACTGCTCCCCCGAGCACCTCGGCATGCTCGAAGCCGGCGAGCGGATCGACGGCCGCGCCGACATCTACTCCTTCGGCATCGTCCTCTACGAGATGCTCGTGGGCGTTCCGCCGTTCCGGGCCGATACGCCGCACTCCTATCTGATGATGCACGCGTCCGAGCGGCCGAAGCCGATGCGCGAGATCAATCCGACGGTCCCCGATGCGCCGAAGCTCGAGGCGCTCATCTTCCGCGCGCTGGAGAAAGACCGCGGGCGCCGCTTCCGCACCGCGCGCGAGTTCGCCGACGAGCTGGAGCGCATCCTCCCGACGCTTCCCGAGACCGGCGGCGCCGCGCAGATCCCGGTCGCGACGGAGGTGACGGACGAGGTGACGCGCGGTGCGACGGCCGATGTTCAAACCGTGCTGACGAAGCCGCTCGAACGTACGACGGGCTTCAGCCCGTCCAACGCTCCACCGGGGCGGGCTAAAGCCCGCCGTACGTTTGCCATCGTCGCTGTGCTGGCAGTGCTCATAGCAGGAGCCTTCGCAGTCTTCAACCGTCACCGCGAAGAACCGGTCATCACAAAACCCAAGCCGGTTGCGGCGGCATCCATCGTCCCGCTGACCCGTGGCCGCGTCGCGATCAACGCCTTCCCGTGGGGCGAGATCACCGCCGTCAAGAACGCTGAGACGGGACAGTCGATCGACATCGCCCCGAACCTCTTCACGCCGGCACCGCTCGAGCTCGCGCCCGGCCGCTACGAGATCACGCTGCGCAATCCGGAGTTCCCCACCGCGATCACAAAGACGATCGAGGTCACCTCGGAACGTGACGCGACGCTCGACATCCAGTTCCGCGATCCCGCCAGCGCGCCGTTGCCCGACTTCGGAGCGTCGCAATGAAGCAGCTGTTCGTCATCGCCGCCATCGCGGTCGCCGCGATGAACGCGTATCAGCGCGGCGTGAAGGCGGTACAGGTGAAGGACTACGCGACGGCCATCAGCGAGCTGCAGCATGCGGTCGCGACGGCGCCGTCCGAGGGGCCGAATTACGTGCCGCACTTCTGGCTCGGGATCGCGCGATACGAGACGAAGGACTACGACGGCGCGTTGCGCGAGTGGAAGGTCTCCGAGGAGCAGGGAGTCGTGCAGGGGACCGAGTACTACGCGCGGATGCGCGAGTTCGTGGCGCTGGCGCAGCGCGCGAAGGCGGAGGCGGCGCACAACGCGGTAGCCGAGCCGCGCAAGAATGCCGACGCGGCGATGAACCGCGCCATGTCGGCGCAGATGGAGGCCGTCGGCTCCGGCGGCGACCGTCTCGACTCGTACCGCACCGGCAAGCGGAAGATGGAGCAGGCGCTGGCCGACTTCAACCGCGCCGGCAACGACGCGCAGGCGTACCAGCGCGCCGCCGATGGTGCGAATCAGGCGCGCGAGCTGTTTGCCTCGGCGACGGATGAGGCGAAGCGCGCGAAGGCGGCGAAACCAAAGCCTCAGCCTCAGATCACGATCGCTAGCTCGAAACCAATCAACGTTCCGAAACTCGATCCGGCGCCCCCGCCTCCAGCGCCGGTTCCTGCTCCTGTTCCAGTTCCCGTAGAGAGTGAAGCCTCCGTCGACGCCCGCATCAAGGCGCAGGAGCAGCACGCAAGAGAACTTCTCGCCAAACCAAAGCTGGTCACCGTGACCGCCCCGCGCGTGAACCCGATCGAGCCCGCCTACCGCGCGTTCGCCCGCGGCGACCTGGCGGCCAGCGAACAACTACTCACCACGATGCTCGCCGAAAAGCCGACCGCCGAGGCCTATCTCCTCCGAGGCTGCACCCGCTACACCCGCGCCATGCTGTCGCGAGTGCCCGCCCCGCTGCTCACAAACGCCGCCGCCGACTTCCGCGAAGCGCGCAAGCTCAACCGCGCCGCACACCTCGACAAAATAGCCTTCTCCCCGAAGCTCGTGGCCTTCTTCGAACAGGCGCGAGCGGGACGATAAGCGGCCTCGATCACCTCACGGACCAGTTCGAGAGTCGAAGATCGACACCAGTTGCCTGCGACAGTCGCTCGAAGTCCCGCTTGTTTCGGGTCACGAGCTGGAGCTGCCGTGACACGGCGATCGAAGCGATCAGGATGTCGCCGAGTTGCTGGCGATATTTCCGGGCAACCGCGGACCAGATGTCTGCGGCGATGCGGGCAGCCTCCTCGTCAAAGGGAAGCACGATGCAGTTGGCGACGAATGCCTCGAACGCCTGCATCTGACGTTCAAGCGGCTTTCCCTCTCGGATTGCCGCACGATAACCGCGCATGCGTTCGAAGACTGTCACGGCGGTGATGGTTAGCCGCCCGAAGTCGGAGAGGTATTCCAGCGCTTTCCGGCTGACGTGAGGGTTCCCGCGGCTGATCTCCGACAACGTGTCCGTATCGAGTACGGCGGGCTCACGCTGCATCGATTCAGCTTTCCCGTTCCTCGATCTTTCGAGTCAGCAGGTCACGCTGCGAGGCCGGAATGTCGGCGAGGCTGGCGATCGCCAGCGCCAGGATCCCGGCCGGTGCTGGAGCAATATCAACGTCCTCGCCGTAGTGCCTGCGGAGCAGGGCGATCACCTGCCCTTCGAAACTCCGGCCACATCGCTCCGCGTCCGCGGCGATTCGCTCGCGGAGTGCGGCGGGGATGCGGATGGTGCGCGCAACCGATGATTCCTGCGGGGCGGCGGCACGGTCACTCATAACCAAAATGATACCAGATTGGTTGCGCCGGGCTGGGCCGGCTGAGAGCCGGCCCAGCCCAACGAAATCG
>DASXIH010000104.1:0-3769 GCA_036498125.1 Thermoanaerobaculia bacterium | reverse complement strand
GCGACGTTCACCCGACCCACTACGGCCGCATCTGCCCGATCGAGACGCCTGAAGGTCCGAACATCGGCCTCATCTCGTCGCTGGCGTGCTACGCCCGGATCAACGAGTACGGCTTCATCGAGTCGCCGTACAAGAAGGTCGACGACGGCCGGGTGCTCGATCACTACCGCGTCGTGAAGGCAGGCGACGCCAACTTCAGCCTCGGCCAGATCGTCGAGAAGCGCGACCTCGCGAAAGAGAACACCCGCATCGCGAAGGAAAACGCCGGCGCCAAGTCGAAGAAGGGAATGCTCGTCACGGCGGAAGCCGAGCCGTACGCGTTCTACCTCTCGGCGTGGGATGAAGAGCGCTACACGATCGCGCAGGCGAACGTGCTCATGGACGACGAGGGCAACCTCCAGCACGACCGCGTCATCGCGCGCCAGTCGGGCGACTTCGTCTCTATCGAGAAGGAGAAGGTCGACTTCATCGACGTCTCTCCGAAGCAGCTCGTCTCCGTCGCCGCATCGCTCGTTCCGTTCCTCGAGAACGACGACGCGAACCGCGCGCTCATGGGCGCGAACATGCAGCGCCAGTCCGTCCCGCTGCTCCGTACCGAGTCGCCGCTCGTCGGCACCGGCATGGAGAACGTCGTGGCGAAGGACTCCGGCGCCGTCGTCAGCTGCAAGCGTGGCGGCGTCGTCGACCTCGTCGACTCCAACCGCATCATCGTCCGCGTCGAGTCCGAAGATCAGGAGACCGGCGAGACGAAGGAGTTCGGCGCCGACATTTACCAGCTCATCAAATTCAAGCGTTCCAACCAGAACACCTGCATCACGCAGAAGCCGGTCGTCCGTGAAGGACAGCGCGTCCGCAAGGGCCAGGTCCTCGCCGACGGCCCCTGCACCGATGCCGGCGAGCTGGCGCTCGGACGCAACATCCTCGTGGCCTTCATGCCATGGCGCGGCAACAACTTCGAAGACGCGATCCTCGTTTCGGAGAAGCTGGTCAAAGAGGACTACTACACCTCGATCCACATCGAAGAGTTCGAGATCGAAGCGCGCGACACCAAGCTCGGTCCCGAAGAAATCACCCGCGACATCCCGAACGTCAGCGAGTCCGCGTTGCGCGACCTCGACGAGAGCGGCATCATCCGCATCGGCGCCACGGTCAAGCAGGGCGACATCCTCGTGGGCAAAGTCACGCCGAAGGGCGAGACCCAGCTCACGCCGGAAGAGAAGCTCCTCCGCGCGATCTTCGGTGAGAAGGCGGGCGACGTTCGCGACGCCTCGCTCAAGACCCCTCCGGGCATCGAAGGCACCGTCGTCGACGTCAAGATCTTCTCGCGCAAGGGCGTCGAGAAGGACATGCGCGCCAAGTCGATTGAGGAAGGCGAGATCGACCGGATGAATCGCAACATCCAGGACGAGATTCGCATCATCACCGATGGCCGCAACAAGCGCATCTCCGACCTGCTCAGCGACAAGAAGCTGCAGCGTGATGTGGTCGACTTCAAGACCGGCGACACCCTCGTCAAGAAGGGCGAGAGCGCCTCGCGTGAGACGGTCAACCGCCTCTCGCGCCGCGAGCTCCTTGCGCTGCCGGTCGATGAGGAGACGCGCGAGACGGTCCGTATGTTCGTCGAGCGCGCCGAGAACCGCATCCGCGTTCTGGAGCAGAAGGCCGAAGAGCGTCGCGACGACCTCCAGAAGGGTGATGAGCTCCCCCCGGGCGTCATCAAGATGATCAAGGTCTACGTCGCCATGAAGCGCAAGCTCTCCGTCGGCGACAAGATGGCCGGACGCCACGGCAACAAGGGCGTCATCTCGCGCATCCTGCCCGAGGAAGACATGCCCTACATGCCGGACGGCACGCCGGTCGAGATCGTGCTCAACCCGCTCGGCGTTCCGTCGCGTATGAACGTCGGTCAGATCCTCGAGACGCACCTCGGGTGGGCTGCACGCTCCCTCGGCCTCTTCTTCTCCACGCCGGTGTTCGACGGCGCGACGGAAGGGGAGATCAAGGCGCAGCTCGCGGCCGCGGGGCTACCGGGCGACGGCAAGACCGCCCTCTACGACGGCATGACCGGCGAGAGGTTCGAGCAGCAGGTCACCGTCGGCTTCATCTACATGCTGAAGCTCTCGCACCTGGTCGACGACAAGATCCACGCTCGCTCGATCGGACCTTACTCACTCATCACCCAGCAGCCGCTCGGCGGCAAGGCGCAGTTCGGCGGCCAGCGTTTCGGAGAGATGGAAGTCTGGGCTCTCGAAGCGTACGGCGCCGCGTACACGCTGCAGGAGCTGCTCACAGTGAAGTCGGACGACGTCGAAGGCCGTTCCAAGGTCTACGAGGCGATCGTGAAGGGCGACGTTCCGGACGATCCGGGTCTTCCCGAGTCGTTCAACGTCCTCGTTCGCGAGCTGCAGTCGCTCTGCCTCGACGTGGAACTGTTGAAGGAGTAGCAAGGAAATGGGCCGCAAGACACCTGCTTTTGTCGTTTCCAACCAGCCGAAGTCGAACTGCGCCGCATGCGGCGGGTTCGGCACGGTGCACATGACCGCCGGATTCGTGAGTGGTAATCGCGAGTTCGAGTGGCCGTGCTGGGAATGCTTTGGCACTGACGTGCGGCTTCCGCTGCCTTCACCTCGATCGATCGATAACGCCTAACAGACAGGGAGGCGAATTTGGAATCATTTAACGCACTCTTTCAACCCGCGAAACAGCAGGCGATCAACGACTTCAACGCCATCAAGATCAGCCTCGCGTCGCCGGAAAAGATCCGGAGCTGGTCGTACGGCGAAGTCACCAAGCCGGAAACGATCAACTACCGCACCTTCAAGCCCGAGCGCGACGGTCTCTTCTGCGCGAAGATCTTCGGCCCGATCACCGATTGGGAATGCCTCTGCGGCAAATACAAGCGGATGAAGCACCGCGGCGTCATTTGCGACAAATGCGGTGTCGAAGTCACCAAGTCCAAAGTGCGCCGCGAGCGCATGGGTCACATCGAGCTCGCCTCGCCGGTGTCGCACGTCTGGTTCTTCAAGGGCCTGCCGTCGCGCATCGGTCACCTGCTCGACATCTCGCTCCGTGACCTCGAGCGGATCCTCTACTTCGAGTCGTACGTCGTCATCGACGTCGGCGATCTCGACGGCGTGATCCACGAGAAGGAGCTGCTCACTGAGGAGCGGTACCGCGAGCTGCGCGGCCAGTACGGCGACGTGTTCGTGGCGAAGATGGGCGCCGAGGCGATCAAAGAGCTGCTCCGGCGGGTGACCGTCGAAGAGCTCAGCGACGAGCTGCGCCTCATCATGCGCACCGAGACCTCGCAGATCAAAAAGCTCAAGGCGGCGAAGCGGCTCAAAGTCGTCGACGCCTTCCGCAAGTCGGGCCACCGGCCGGAATGGATGATCCTCGACGTCATCCCGGTCATCCCGCCGGAGCTGCGTCCCCTCGTTCCTCTCGACGGCGGCCGTTTCGCGACGTCGGATCTGAACGACCTCTATCGCCGCGTCATCAACCGCAACAACCGCCTCAAGAAGCTCCTCGAGCTCCGCGCGCCGGACGTCATCGTCCGCAATGAAAAGCGCATGCTCCAGGAAGCGGTCGACGCGCTCTTCGACAACGGCCGCCGCGGCCGCGTGCTCAAGGGCTCCAACAACCGCCCGCTCAAGTCGCTCTCCGACACCCTCAAGGGCAAGCAGGGCCGCTTCCGCCAGAACCTCCTCGGCAAGCGCGTCGACTACTCCGGCCGTTCGGTCATCGTCGTCGGCCCCGAGCTGAAGCTGCA
>DASXIH010000103.1:0-4383 GCA_036498125.1 Thermoanaerobaculia bacterium | reverse complement strand
CTTCCGGCCGCGTGTTCCATCCGGTTTGGCGGGCCGCTTCTCGAAGAGCGTCTTCTCCCGCCGCCGCCGGGTTTCCATCCTCAAGCCGGTCTGCGGAGTCGATGATGAGCTCGAGGCGAACCTCGAGTCGTTCGCGAAAATGCGTGGCGTGCCGTACGAGGTGATCGTCTCGATCGCCGACCTGCAAGATCCCGCGCTTCCGATCGTCGAGCGCGTGATGGCCCGACATACGAACGTCGCGTGGAAGCTCGTCATCGGCGGCGACGCGAAGCTCGAGGCGTACAACCGCAAAGTGGCGCGACTCATCGCTGCGATGCCGCACGCCACCGGCGACATTCTCCTGATCTCCGACTCGAACGTCCGCGTCGAGCCGGAGGACCTCGCGATGACCGTCCGCGCGTTCGACGATCCGCTCGTCGGCTGCGTCTCGAACCTCTTCACCGGCGCCGGCGCGCGGACGTTCGGCGCGTCGATCGAGTCGCTGCACCTCCTCAGCTTCGTCGTCCCCGGCGCGGTGATCGCGGCGTCGGCGAACATCCCATGCGTGGTCGGCAAGTCGATGGCGATCCGGCGCGACGTCCTCGGCGCGATCGGGGGCTTCGACGCGTTCGTCCGCGTGCTCGCCGAGGATCAGGCGATCGGGTTGGCGGTGCGGGATGCGGGGTACGACGTCGGACTGTCGCCGGTGGTCGTACGCAACGTCGTCGTCAACCGCACGCTGAAGCGCGCGTTGGACCGGCAGATTCGCTGGAACAAGATCCGGTACGCGTTTTCGAAGCGGACGTACGCCGCGGAGTGGCTGCTCTTTCCGTTCGCCTTCGCCGCCCTCGCGGCGCTCCTCCACCCGGTCGCCTGGCCGTTGCCCGTCGCCATCCTCGCGCTGCGCCTGCTGCAGGTCGCGATACTCGCCGGGGCGACCCACGCACCTCTCCGCATGCTCGAACTGCTGCTCCTACCGCTGTTCGACCTGCTCCACTTCAGCGCCCAGTTCGTCCCGTACTTTGATGACCGCGTGACGTGGCGCGGCCATGCGACACGCCTCGGCCCGAAGACGGTGCTGTTGGATCTCGCGGCGTAGGTTCTGGTTTTTTCTTCCCTCGTCATTCGAACTTCGAACTTCAATCCCCTTGGACATTGAATGACGAATGTCGAATGTCGAATGAAGACCGACGAATGAGGTCAGCGTTTCTTCATTCGACATTCGACATTCAATCCCCCGGAGCTTGAAGTTCGAAGTTCGAAGTTCGAATGAAGAATTGACGAACCGGCCGCGGTGATGCGAACTGTGTAGGGTGCGGCTCTCAGCCGCACCGAGGGCCGGCTGAGAGCCGGCCCCTACACGCCGGCAGGATTGCCGGCGCCACACAGAAGCGGATCAGAGGATCGCGAGGGCTACCGTCGCGGCGATGACGGCGCCGAGGGCGGTGCCGGCCGCGATGTCGGACGGGTAGTGATGGCCGAGGGCGATGCGGGACCAGCTGACGAGGGCGCAGGCGGCGATCACGAGGGGGATGGCGAGTGGGGGAGCGGCGACGATGATGGGAGTGCCGAATGCGGCGGCCGTCATCGCGTGGCCGCTCGGGAACGAGTAGCGGTCGAGCGGGGCGATGGAGTCGGAGAGCGAGCAGTCGTAGTCGCACGGGCGGGGACGGGCGAGCGCGCGCTTGAGCGGCGGATAGATCGTGAACGCGATCGCGAGGCTGATGATCGCCGCGACGAGGCATCGCGCCGCGTGCTCGATCGGCGCGAGGAAGAGAAACAGAGACGCAACGGGGTAGATCCATCCGTTACCGGCGCGCGTGATGAGACGCGCCGTACGAATGAGCCCCCGATCCCGCGCATGCGACACGCATCGCTCCACGAGCCGCAGCTCGAGAATCGTTGTGGTTTCGGAGATGTACATGTCTCACCGTAACGAAGCGAGGCGCGCACTCGAAGCACGCGCGTGCACGCACTGCGTAAAACGTTTGTGCAGTTTCCGTGAAGCGGGCGGAGTCGTGCGTACCATGCGGCGGTGCCGCGTTTCCCGTTCGCCGATCGCCCGAAGCTGTGGGGCACCGCCGTCTCGCACTACCAGGTCGAGGGCGGTGATGCGTGCGACTGGACGGATTGGGAGCGCGACGGCCGCACGCGCGGTGAGCCGTGCGGCTGCGCGGCGGGAGCGTGGAAACGCTACGAAGAGGATGCGGATCTCGCGAAGGCCGCCGGCGCGAACGCGTTCCGCTTCTCGATCTCCTGGAGCCGCATCGAGCCGACGATCGGCCGCTACGACGACGCGGCGCTGGCGCGCTACGGACGTCTCGTCGATCACCTGAACGCGATCGGCCTCGAGCCGATCGTGACGCTCTTTCACTACACGCACCCGCGCTGGTTTCACGCGCAGACGCCGTGGACCTGCACGTCGTCCGTCGATCGCTTCGCCCAGTTCGCGAAGCGCGTGGCGCAGGAGCTCGGCGACCGCGTCCGCTTCTACATCCCGCTGAACGAGCCGCTCGTCTTCGCGCTCGCCGGCTACTTCGACGCCCAGATCCCACCGGGCCTCAGCGACGGGCGGGCGCTCGTGCGCGTCGTCGACCACCTCCTCGCGGCGCACTGCGCGGCGGCGGCGGAGATTCGCGAGATCCAGCCGAGTGCCGCGATCGGCGTCGCACACAACATGATGGCGTTCGCGCCGGAGCGGCGGTGGCATCCGCTCGACCGCGCGCTGACCTGGCTCGCGCATCGATCGTACAACCGCGGACTGATCGAGGCGTTTGCGACGGGGCGGTGGGACTTCCTCATGCCGCCGCGGACGCGCGTCCGCGGCCGGCGCGACGATCTCGTCTACAGCATCGACGTCTTCGGCGTGAACTACTACTCGCGTCTCCATCTCCGTTCGCCCGGCCGCGAGCGGATGATCGGAGACTTCACCTACCGCGATGCTTCCGGCCGAGGACTCACCGACAACGGCTGGGAGATCGTCCCCGAGGCGTTCGATGCACTGCTGCACGAAGCCGCGCAATCGCGTCTCCCGCTCGTAATCACCGAGAACGGCCTCGCCGACGCCGACGACCGCCATCGCGCGCGCTTCATCGAGTCGCACCTCGCCGCCATCGAGCGCTCCGACGTTCCGGTCCACGGCTATCTCCACTGGTCGCTCCTCGACAACTACGAATGGCTCGACGGCTTCGGCCCGAAGTTTGGGTTGTATGACATCGAGAGAAGACCGCGCGGATCGGTGGATGCTTTTCGGCGTATGGGCGAACGGTTCGTGAATCCGAGGACCGAGGACTAAACAAATCCCCACAAACTTCGCGCTCTCTTTACGCACTTGGCAGGCATCGGTACGTCTGTCTTGCAATCATCAAGCATGTTGCTGGCAGACCTGCACATTCACACCACATGGTCGGATGGGCGGCTTTCGATTCCTGAAGTCATCGATCTCTTCGGGCGGAGCGGTCATGACGTCATTGCCATCACCGACCACATCGTCAACAACGACAACCTCGTCGGCAAAGTCACGCACCGCTTCGGCCTGACGCTGACGAAAGACAACTTCGGCGCTTATCGCGCCGAGGTCGAGGCGGAGGCGAGGAGAGCGTGGGACGAGTACCGGATGCTCGTCATCGCGGGCGCGGAGCTGACGCAGAACCGCATCCGCCGCGCGACGTCCGCGCACGTCCTGGCGCTCGACATCGACGAGTTCATCTCCGCCGAGGGAAGCGTGGAGGAGATGCTCGTCCGGGCGAACGAGAGCGGCGCCGTCGTCGTCGCGTGTCATCCGCATGAACAGTCGGAGTGGTTCGCCAACACCTTCTACCTATGGAATCGACGCAATGAAGTCGCGCAGGCCATTCATCTTTGGGAGCTCGCCTGCCGGTGGGACCTGTTTCCGCCGGTGGCGCGCCATCGCATGCCGTTCGTCGGCAACAGCGACTTTCACGACCGCGCGCACCTGTACGCGTGGAAAACCTTGCTGCCGTGCGAGCGCAACGTCGCGGACGTCGTCCGCACGCTCAAGCGCGGCAGCGGACTGGCGGTGACGCGCCTCGAGCCGTCGCCGCAGGAGGTGATCGCATGTTCATCCTCTCCGTCATTGCCGCAATACTCGCTGGCGTAGGCGCGCTCGTCACGAGCGTGCAGGTCGTATTGACGCTCCGCTTCCGGCCGCGTGTTCCATCCGGTTTGGCGGGCCGCTTCTCGAAGAGCGTCTTCTCGCGCCGCCGCCGGGTTTCCATCCTCAAGCCGGTCTGCGGAGTCGATGACGAGCTCGAGGCGAACCTCGAGTCGTTCGCGAAAATGCGTGGCGTTCCGTACGAGGTGATCGTCTCGATCGCCGACCTGCACGATCCCGCGCTCCCGATCGTCGAGCGGGTGATGGCGCGACATACGAACGTCGCATGG